>NZ_JAATJA010000008.1:2500-3507 GCF_011927665.1 Desulfobaculum xiamenense | reverse complement strand
CAGCTCAAGCCTACACGCTTGCACCGGGACATCCAACACCCGGATCAGCTACCCTCCTGCGTCCCTCCTTCGCACACTCTACGAGGTACAGGAATATTAACCTGTTTCCCATCAACTACGCGTCTCCGCCTCGCCTTAGGGACCGACTAACCCTGGGAAGATTAACTTTACCCAGGAAACCTTGGGTTTACGGCGAAAGTGTTTCTCACACTTTTTGTCGTTACTCATGCCAGCATGTTCACTTCTCATTGCTCCAGCGTGCCTTCCGGCTTCACCTTCATCGCCTATGAGAACGCTCCCCTACCGCTCACGCAAAGCGTGAACCCGAAGCTTCGGTAGTATGCTTAGCCCCGTTACATTTTCGGCGCGGAGTCACTAGACCAGTGAGCTATTACGCTTTCTTTAAAGGATGGCTGCTTCTAAGCCAACCTCCTGGCTGTCTAAGCGACTCTACCACCTTTCCCACTGAGCATACATTTGGAGACCTTAGCTGTCGATTTGGGCTATTTCCCTTTTGACCATGGACCTTCGCACCCACAGTCTGACTCCCGGGCAACAACTCACGGCATTCGGAGTTTGAAAGGGTTTGGTAAGCGGGTAAGCCCCCTAGCCCTGTCAGTGCTCTACCTCCGTAAGTCTAATCCCGAGGCTATACCTCAATATATTTCGGGGAGAACCAGCTATCACCGAGTTTGATTGGCCTTTCACCCCTATCCACAAGTCATCCGAGCAATTTTCAACTTGCAACGGTTCGGCCCTCCACTCAGCTTTACCTGAGCTTCAGCCTGCTCATGGATAGATCACCCGGCTTCGGGTCTAATCCGCTGTACTAGTCGCCCTATTCAGACTCGCTTTCGCTTCGGCTCCACCTTACGGCTTAACCTTGCACAACAGATTAACTCGCTGGCCCATTATGCAAAAGGCACGCGGTCACGGAACAAGTCCGCTTCCACTGCTTGTAGGCAAACGGTTTCAGGTACTATTTCACTCCCCTCACAGGGGTACTT
>NZ_JAATJA010000007.1 GCF_011927665.1 Desulfobaculum xiamenense | reverse complement strand
TCCTTCTCTTCGGGTGCCTTGTCGATCTCGTCGTACGCGATGAACTTGCCACCGCCGATCAGAGCGGCGCTCTTGGTGATGGCAGCGGTCAGCGTGGTCTTACCATGGTCGATGTGACCGATGGTGCCAATATTAACATGAGGCTTTTTGCGCTCGAATTTTTCTTTAGCCATGACTGACTACCCCCTAGTTCTTCTTCATGATTTCTTCAGTCAGACCAGCGGGAACCTTCTCGTAGTGGTCGAACTGCATGGTGAAGGTAGCGCGGCCCTGGGTCCTGGAACGGAGGTCGGTCGCATAACCGAACATCTCGCTCAGGGGCACCATGGCGCGGACAACCTGGGCGTTGGCACGGGCTTCCATGCTGGAAACCTTGCCACGACGGGAGTTGAGGTCGCCCATGACGTCGCCGAGGTAGTCCTCGGGAGTCACGACTTCAACGGACATGATCGGCTCGAGCAGAACCTGTCCGGCCTGCTTGCAGGCCTCCTTGATGGCCATGGAGCCGGCGATGTAGAAGGCCTGTTCGGAGGAGTCGACTTCGTGGAAGGAGCCGAACACCAGATTGACCTTCACGTCCACGACCGGGTAGCCGGCCATGGTGCCGCTCTTCAGCGCATCCTGAATGCCCTTGTCGACAGCGGGGATGTATTCCTTGGGAATGACGCCGCCGGTGATCGAGTTGACGAACTCGTAACCCTTTTCGGGGTTCGGCTCGACCTCGATGACGACATGGCCATACTGGCCGCGACCACCGCTCTGCTTCGCATACTTGAGGTCCTGCTTGGCAGCCTTGGTGATGGTTTCGCGGTATGCAACGCGGGGCGCGCCCACGTTGGCGTTCACGTTGAACTCGCGCATAAGGCGGTCAACGATGATTTCAAGGTGCAGTTCGCCCATGCCTGCGATGAGGGTCTGACCGGTTTCGTCATCGGAAGAAACCTGGAAGGACGGATCCTCCTTGGCCAGCTTCACGAGGGCGTCGGACAGGGAATCGCGGTCGGCCTTGGACTTGGGCTCGATGGCGACCTGGATGACCGGTTCGGGGATATCCAGGGACTCAAGCTGAACGACCTGATCCAGTGCGCACAGGGTGTCACCGGTGGAGACGGTCTTCAGGCCAACGGCGGCGACGATGTCGCCAGCGCCTGCCCACTTGATCTCCTCGCGCTTGTTCGCGTGCATCTTCAGCAGACGGCCAATGCGTTCCTTCTTGCCATTGGTCGCGTTGACGATGGTCACACCGGACTCGATGGTGCCGGAGTAGATGCGCAGGAAGGTCAGGTGACCGACGAACGGATCGGCGGCAAGCTTGAACGCGAGAGCGGCCAGGGGCTTGTCGTCGTCGCAGGGGCACTCGATCTGGGTCTCGGTTCCGGGGATGACGCCAACCATCTGGTCGATGTCGACCGGGGACGGCAGGTAGTCAACAACGGCATCGAGAAGAGTCTGAACGCCCTTGTTCTTGAACGCGGTGCCGCACAGGACCGGGGAGAGAGCCAGACGGACGGTCGCGCTGCGAAGACCCGCCATGATTTCCTCAGTGGTGAGTTCCTCACCAGCGAGGTACTTCTCCATCAGGTCCTCGTTCTCCTCGGCGACGGCCTCAACCAGTTCGAGACGCAGGGTCTCGTACTGATCCATGAACTCGGCGGGGATTTCCTCAACGGTGTATTCGGCGCCCTTGGAGGCGTCGTCGAAGAGGACGGCCTTGCCGCGAACGATATCCACCATGCCGCGGAACTCGTCCTCGGCACCGATGGGGATATGCAGCGCAACAGGCTTGGCGCCCAGGCGATCCTTCATCATCTGGATGCAGCGGAAGTAATCGGCTCCGATGCGGTCCATCTTGTTGACGAAGGCGATTCTGGGGACGTTGTACCGGTCGGCCTGGCGCCACACGGTTTCAGACTGGGGCTCAACACCGGAAACAGCATCGAACACGGCCACAGCGCCGTCCAGCACGCGAAGGGCGCGCTCGACTTCCATGGTGAAGTCAACGTGACCGGGGGTGTCGATGATGTTGACACGGTGCTCGCGCCAGAAGCAGGTGGTAGCAGCGGAAGTAATGGTGATGCCGCGCTCCTGCTCCTGTTCCATCCAGTCCATGGTGGCCTGGCCCTCGTGCACCTCACCAAGCTTGTGAGAGACACCGGTGTAGAAGAGAATACGCTCGGTAGTCGTGGTCTTGCCCGCGTCGATGTGGGCCATGATACCGATGTTTCTCTGCATATTGATGGGAACTTTGCGTGCCACGTCTTACTCCAGATCTACCACCGGTAGTGGGCGAAAGCCTTGTTGGCTTCGGCCATACGGTGGGTATCTTCTTTCTTTTTCACGGCGCCGCCGCGGTTGCCGTAGGCTTCGTGCAGCTCGTTGGTGAGGCGATCGGTCATGCCCTTCTCGCCACGGGAGCGTGCGTAGTTGATCAGCCAACGGATGGCCAGGGCAACCTGGCGATCGGGACGGACTTCCATGGGGACCTGGTAGGTCGCGCCGCCAACGCGCCGGGACTTAACTTCGAGCTGGGGCTTGACGTTGTCCAGAGCCTTCTCGAAAGCTTTGATCGGCTCTTCCTGAGTCTTCTCGGCCAGAGCCTGAACGGCGCTGTAGAAAATCTTCTCAGCCACGCTGCGCTTGCCGTCGAACATCAGTCGATTGATGAACCGGGAAGCAAGCACGCTGTGAAAGATCGGATCAGGCAGAACTTCTCTCTTGGGTACAGGACCTTTTCTAGGCATTAGAATCTCCCTGCTTACTTAGGCCGCTTTGCGCCGTACTTGGAACGGCCCTGACGACGGTCAGCAACACCGGCCGTATCAAGAGTGCCGCGAATGATGTGATAGCGAACACCGGGCAAGTCCTTGACACGACCGCCACGGATCATGACCACGGAGTGCTCCTGCAGGTTATGACCCTCACCCGGGATATAGGAAGTCACTTCGATTCCGTTGGTCAGGCGCACGCGGGCGACCTTACGCAGAGCCGAGTTAGGCTTCTTGGGGGTGGTGGTGTACACACGGGTGCACACGCCGCGGCGCTGGGGGCACTCCTGCAGAGCCGGAGTCTTCTTTCTCTTGGTCTGCTGCTTGCGCGCGGTGCGGACAAGTTGGTTAATGGTAGGCATTCAGTTCCTCCGTCGTATTTTCGGTCCCGGGGGGGCTTGTATGTTTGGTTCCGCGCCCTCTCCGGGCCCTCGTCAGCGTCTCTCTGGTCCCGGGCACCCGGCCATTCGACGCCAAACACCTAAGACAGTATAAAAAAAAGCGAGGGGAAGACTCCCCTCGCTTTTCTACGAAGATCTATCTTCCAACACCAGAGGACCCGTGGGTCATTGCGCGTGGACGCTCGGCGTAATGCCGATTTATGTTCGAAAGCGGCTCCCTATACCCTGCGACTGGGAGAAAAGTCAAGCTAGGGACGAAAAAATTTTCGTTCTCCTCCGCTTTTCGGGCTTCTGGTTCCGGTTCCGACACACCCTTGTAACAAAAAAAGCGGGGGGAGCCAACTCCCCCCGCCATTTTTCACAGGTGCCCCAACTCCCTATCGGGATTCGATAAGCAGCGGATCGTTCTCGAGGTCTTCGAGAAACTTTCCGGGACGCTCGGGCTGATCGGGCACGTCCACCTCGGCGTCCATGTACCGGCGATAGCCGGAACCGGCCGGGATGAGGCGACCGACGATGACGTTTTCCTTCAGGCCGCGCAGTGCGTCGTCCTTGCCCATGAGGGAAGCCTCGGTGAGCACCTTCGTGGTCTCCTGGAAGGAGGCCGCGGAGATGAAGGACTCCGTGGACAGCGAGGACTGGGTGATGCCCAGAACCATGGGTTCGGCCACGGCCGGGCGCACGCCCTGCGCAATGACGCTGTCGTTTTCGGCGTGGAACTTGTTCTTGTCGACGTGCTCGCCCACGAGGAAGTGGGTGTCGCCCGGCTCGACAATGTTCACCTTCTTCAGCATCTGACGCACGATGACTTCGATGTGCTTGTCGTTGATGCCGACGCCCTGGAACCGGTACACATCCTGAATTTCATCGACCAAGTAGTTGGCGAGGAACTTCTCGCCCTTGATCTTGAGGATGTCGTGCAGGTCTGCGCTACCTTCGGTAAGCAGTTCGCCCGCTTCGACGAAGTCGCCCTCGGTGACCGTGATGTGCTTGCCCTTAGGAATGAGGTATTCCTTGGGATCGCCGGTTTCCGGAGTGACGATGATCTTGCGCTTGCCCTTGGTTTCGGGACCGTAGCTGCAGATGCCGTCAACCTCGGACACCACGGCGAGGTCCTTGGGCTTGCGCACTTCGAACAGCTCGGCGACTCGCGGAAGACCACCGACGATATCCTTCGTCTTGGAGGATTCGCGGGGCTTACGAGCGAGGATGTCACCAGCCATCACATCGTCGCCGTCGCGAACCATGATAATCGCGCCGACAGGCAGTGCGTAGGTGGCCGGAATGGAGCTGCCGGGACGGGTCTTCACGTTGCCGTGCTCGTCAACGACCGAGATGGACGGACGCAGGTTGGTGGAACGGTACTCGATGATGGTCTGAGAGGCCTTCATCGTGGTTTCGTCCACGTTCTCCTGGAAGGTCTTGCCTTCGATGATGTCGTTGAACTTCAGCGTGCCACCGGCTTCGGTGACGAACGGCTCGTTGAAGGGGTCCCACTCGGCCAGCAGTTCGCCCTTGCGAATCTCCTGACCGGTGACGACGTGGAGCACGGCGCCGGAAGGCAGCACGTGCTTCTCGCGCTCGCGGCCCTCCTCGTCCACAACGCCCACCTGACCGGACTTGCCGAGAACCATGTACTGGCCATCGCGGTTCTTAACCGTCTTGACTCGGGACAGGCTCACGCGGCCGGTGTGGGACGCGATGTGGGACGACTGCTCGATTTCCTTGGATGCGGTACCACCGATATGGAAGGTACGCATCGTCAACTGCGTGCCAGGCTCGCCGATGGACTGGGCGGCGATGATGCCGACCGTCTCGCCGACGTTGACCTTGTGTCCACGGGCCAGATCGCGGCCGTAGCAGGACGCGCACACGCCGTGCTCGCTGGCGCAGGTCAGCGCCGAGCGGATGGTCATGGAGGCCACGCCCGAACGGTCGATGACGTCCGCGTAGTGCTCGTCGATGAGCGTGCCGGAGGGGATGATCTCCTCGCCGGTCTCCGGATGGTAGACCGGATGCAGCGTCACGCGGCCAAGCACGCGGTTGGACAGCTTTTCCTTGATCTCACCGGCCTTGATGAGGTCGGTCATTTCCAGACCGTCCGCAGTGCCGCAATCGATTTCGGTAACGGTCATGTCCTGCGCGACGTCAACGAGGCGTCGGGTCAGGTAACCGGAGTTTGCCGTCTTCAGTGCGGTATCAGCCAGACCCTTACGAGCACCGTGCGTGGAGTTGAAGTACTGCAGCACGGAGAGGCCTTCGCGGAAGTTCGAGGTGATCGGGGTCTCGATGATTTCGCCCGAAGGCTTAGCCATCAGACCGCGCATACCCGCGAGCTGGCGCATCTGGTCCACGTTGCCTCGGGCACCGGAGTTGGCCATCATGAAGATCGGGTTGAGGGAGGGGTTTTCCTCCTCCTCGCCGGTGACGGGATTGCGAACCACGTCGATGGACATCTCCTGCATCATTTCGCGGGAAATGTCGTTGGTGGCCTTGGTCCAGACGTCGATGACCTTGTTGTACTTCTCAGTACGGGTGATGATGCCGTCGCGGTACTGGGATTCGATGGAATCCACCTCGGCCTGCGAATCGGCGAGCATGGACACCTTGCGTGCGGGGATCTTCAGATCCTGCACGGCGACGGTCACGCCAGCGCGGGTCGCGTACTCGTAACCGAAGTCCTTCAGCCTGTCGCACAGGATGACGGCGGCCTTGGTGCCGCAGCGGCGATAGGCCTCGCCCACGAGGCGCTTGATGCTGCCCTTGTCGAGCACGGTGTTGACCAGATCGAAGGGCACGCCCTCGGGCAGAAGCTCGCTAAGCAGAATGCGGCCGGGGGTGGTGTCCACCAGCTGGCCGTTCATGCGCACCTTCACGCGGGCATGCAGGCTCACCGCATCGGCGTCGATGGCGGAGATGACTTCCCACTTGTCGGAGAACATCTTGCCCTCGCCACGCTGGAACGAGCGCACGCAGGACAGGTAGTACAGGCCCAGAACGATATCCTGGGACGGCACGATGACCGGCGAGCCGTTGGCGGGCGAAAGGATGTTGTTCGTGCTCATGAGCAGAACACGGCACTCAATCTGTGCCTCCACGGACAGCGGCACGTGGACGGCCATCTGGTCACCGTCGAAGTCAGCGTTGTACGCCGCGCAGACGAGCGGATGCAGACGGATGGCCTTGCCCTCGACGAGGGTCGGCTCGAAGGCCTGAATGCCGAGTCGGTGCAGAGTCGGGGCGCGGTTGAGCAGAATCGGGTACTCGCGGACGACCTCTTCGAGGATATCCCAAACAACCAGATCCTCACGCTCGACCATCTTTTTGGCGCTCTTGATGGTGCTGGCCAGTCCCCTCGCCTCCAGCTTGGAGTAAATGAAGGGCTTGAACAGCTCCAGGGCCATCTTCTTGGGCAGACCGCACTGGTGAAGCTTCAGGTGCGGGCCCACGACGATAACCGAACGGCCGGAGTAGTCGACGCGCTTGCCGAGCAGGTTCTGACGGAAGCGGCCCTGCTTGCCCTTGATCATGTCGGACAGGGACTTCAGGGGGCGACCGTTGGTGCCGGTGATGGCGCGGCCGCGGCGGCCGTTGTCAAACAGGGCGTCAACGGCTTCCTGAAGCATGCGCTTCTCGTTGCGGATGATGATGTCCGGCGCGCCAAGCTCCAACAGCCGCTTGAGGCGGTTGTTTCGGTTGATGACGCGGCGGTACAGGTCGTTCAGGTCGGACGTGGCGAAACGTCCGCCATCCAGCGGCACGAGAGGACGCAGCTCCGGCGGAATGACCGGAATGACTTCCATGATCATCCACTCGGGGCGGTTGTCGGAGTCGAGGAAGGCCTCGACGATCTTCAGGCGCTTGGTGAGCTTCTTCTTCTTGGTCTGGGAACGAGTGGAACGCGTCTCCTCGCGCAGCTGGGTCCGCAGGGTCTGCAGGTCCAGATTCTCGAGAAGGGAGCGAATGGCCTCGGCGCCCATGCCGACCTCGACGGCGTCCTCGCCGTAGTGGTCCATGACCTGATAGTACTGCTCTTCGGAAATGATCTGGTGCTTCTGCAAGCTAGTCTGGCCGGGATCGAGCACCAGGAACGAATCGAAATACAGAACCTTCTCCAGATCGGCCATGGTCATGTCGAGCAGGGTACCGATCTTGGAGGGCAGGGTCTTCAGGAACCATATATGTGCCACGGGAGCGGCAAGCTCGATGTGGCCCATGCGCTCGCGGCGCACCTTGGAGGCAATGACCTCGACACCGCACTTTTCACAGACGATGCCGCGGTGCTTCATGCGCTTGTATTTACCGCAGTTGCACTCGTAGTCCTTCACGGGGCCGAAGATCTTGGCGCAGAACAGGCCGTCACGTTCGGGCTTGAAGGTCCGGTAGTTGATGGTCTCGGGTTTCTTGACCTCACCGAACGACCATTCCCTGATCTTTTCGGGCGAAGCCAGAGAAATCTGGATGGACTTCAGCATACGGCTGGCCTGGCCGGCTGCCGCAGTCCCTCGCATTGCGAACAGATCATCCAAAGACATTGATCTACCTCGCGGTACTTGTTGTTAAAGTTTCATCCGGCGCGGGCGTTGCCGCCCGCGCCGGTTAGTGCACTAGTCCAGCCTGGTCGTCTGCTTCTTGACAGTCTCTTCCTGATGCAGCTTGACATCCAGACCAAGGGCCATGAGCTCCTTGACCAGAACGTTGAACGATTCAGGCAGGTTGGCTTCGAGGAAGTTATCGCCCTTGACGATCCGTTCGTACATCTTCACACGGCCGCTCACGTCGTCGGACTTGACGGTGAGGAACTCCTGAAGGAGGTAGGCCGCGCCGTACGCCTCGAGCGCCCAGACTTCCATTTCGCCCAGACGCTGGCCACCAAACTGGGCCTTGCCGCCGAGGGGCTGCTGGGTCACGAGGGAGTACGGGCCCGTGGAACGGGCGTGTATCTTTTCATCGACCAGATGGTGGAGCTTAAGCATGTACATGGTGCCCACCGTGACGCGGCTCTTGAAGGGCTCGCCGGTGCGTCCATCGTACAGGACCATCTTGCCGTCATTGGGTACCTTGGCCTTATCGAGCCAGGACCAGATCTCCTCTTCCAGAGCACCGTCGAAGACCGGAGTCTTGCAGATGATGCCGCGCTTGATCCTCTTGACGGCGGCAACGAGCTGGTCGTTGTCCATGCCATCGACGAGTTCGGCGATCTCCTTGCTCTGGAAGACGTCCTTCACCTCGTTTCGCAGCACGTCCATGTGCACGCCCTGCTCCAGCATCTCGCCGAGCTGACGTCCGAGTTCGGCGGCTGCCCAACCGAGGTGGGTCTCCATGATCTGGCCGATGTTCATTCGGGACGGCACGCCGAGGGGGTTCAGAACGATGTCCACCGGACGGCCATCCGCGAAGAACGGCAGGTCTTCCTCGGGCAGGATGTTCGAAACGACACCCTTGTTACCGTGGCGACCGGCCATTTTGTCACCGACGTTGAGCTTACGCTTAACGGCAAGGTAGACCTTGACCATCTTGATGACTCCCGGAGGCAGATCGTCTCCCTCGGTCACCTTCTCGCGCTTCACGTCGTAGATTTCCTTGATGAAGGCCACCTGACGATCGTAGGTCTCGATCATTTCGAGAACCTCGTCGTTAGTCTCCTTGCTCTTGAAGATGCCAAGCAGCTTCTTGACCGGAATCTCGCTGAACACGTCCTCGCCGATGGCCATGCCAGCCTCGACGAGCACCTCGCCCTTGCGCTTGCCGGGAATGGTGGTCGCGATCTGCTTGTTGGCGCAGACCGACCACAGCTTCTCGCGGGTGGCGGTGACAAGTGCGGCCACGTGCTGCTCTTCCTTGCGGTCAAGACGGGACAGCTCGTAGTCCTCGATGTTCTTGGTGCGCTGGTCCTTGTCGCCGGAGCGGCGGTTGAAGACCTTCACGTCGACCACGATGCCCTCGATTCCCGGCGGAACCTTGAGGGAGGTGTTCTTCACGTCGCGCGCCTTGTCGCCGAAGATGGCTCGCAGGAGCTTCTCTTCGGGGGTGAGCTGGGTCTCGCCCTTGGGCGTGATCTTGCCGACGAGAATATCGTCAGGCTTCACGTTGGCACCGAGACGGATGATGCCGGACTCGTCGAGGTTCTTCAGCATGTCCTCGCCGACGTTCGGGATGTCTCGGGTGATTTCTTCGGGTCCGAGCTTGGTGTCGCGGGCGACGAGTTCAAACTCCTCGATGTGCACCGAGGTGAAGACGTCATCCTTGACCATGCGCTCGGAAATGAGGATCGAGTCCTCGAAGTTATATCCGCACCAGGGCATGAAGGCGACAGTCAGGTTCTTGCCAAGAGCGAGCTGGCCGTCCTTGATGGCGGGGCCGTCGGCGAGCACTTCGCCCTTCACGACCCGCTGGCCGGGCTGCACGCAGGGCTTCTGACCGAAGCTGCTGTTCTGGTTCGACTTGTGGTACTTCAGCAGATCGTAGGACACGCAGCCGCCGGTGTGGGGGCTGAGGGACGTGTCGTCATAGTTGACCACCACGCGCTGGGAATCGGAGTAATGGATGACGCCATCGCCCTTGGCCAGCAGGCAGCTGCCGGAGTCGCAGGCCACGGTGCCTTCCATGCCGGTGCCAACGAGGGGAATCTCGCTGCGCAGAAGCGGCACGGCCTGACGCTGCATGTTCGAGCCCATGAGTGCGCGGTTCGCGTCGTCGTGCTCCAGGAACGGAATGAGCGCGGCGGAGATGGACACGATCTGGCTAGGGGAAATGTCCATGGCGGTCACTTCCTCGCTGGGCACCACGATGACTTCACCGCGGATGCGGCAGTTGACCATCGGGTTCACGAAGCGCTTCTGCTCGTCCAGCGGAGCGTTGGCCTGCGCCACGACCTCGCCGGATTCCTGCGAGGCGTCCATGTAGCGAACCTCTTCCGTAACCTGACCGTCCTTCACGATGCGGAACGGCGTCTCGATGAAGCCGAAGTCGTTCACGCGGGAATGGGTGGTCAGCGACACGATAAGACCGATGTTCGGGCCTTCAGGCGTTTCGATCGGGCAGATGCGGCCGTAGTGGCTGGTATGCACGTCGCGGACTTCGAAGCCCGCACGCTCGCGGGTCAGACCACCGGGGCCGAGTGCGGACAGACGGCGCTTGTGGGTGACTTCGGAGAGCGGGTTGGTCTGGTCCATGAACTGCGACAGCTGGGAGGTGCCGAAGAACTCCTTGAGGACCGCTGCAACCGGCTTGGGGTTGATGAGGTCGTGCGGCATGAGCGTGGCCACTTCCTGGAGGCTCATGCGCTCCTTGATGGCACGCTCCATGCGGACAAGACCGATGCGGTACTGGTTCTCGACCAGCTCGCCGACCGGACGCACGCGGCGGTTGCCGAGGTGGTCGATGTCGTCGGCGGGACCATGGGAGTCCTTGAGCTGGCACAGGAGCCTGATGGCCTTGAGGATGTCCTCGTTGGTGAGGGTCCGCAGGTCCAGGTCCTCCTGCACGCTGAGACGCGTGTTCAGCTTGTAGCGACCAACGGCCGAAAGGTCGTAGTAGTCGGCATTGCGGAACAGGTTCTCGAAGAACGTCGAGGCGATCTCGGGAGTGGGCGGCGAGCTGGGACGCAGGCGGCGGTAGATCTCGATCTGCGCGCTCTCCATGTCGTTGGTCTTGTCGAGAGCCAGCGTGTCGCGCATGGACGAGGAGACCTCAAGACCACGCGTGAACAGGATGGGCAGGCGGTCGATGCCAGCCTCGCGGAACTTCTCGGCAAGCTCGGAGCTCATCTCGTCACCGGCCTCGGCAAGCACCTCGCCGCTCTCGGCGTCGTAGATGTCCTCAGCGAGGTACATGGTGGAGAGATTGACGGGATCGATCTCGTACTCGGTAAGGCCGTCACGCAGCATCTTCTTGAAATGACGCTTGGTGATGGGCTTGCCACCGGCAACGATGAGTTCGCCATCGGCACCGTGAATGTCGAGGAAGGCAGATTCCTTGCAGAACTTGTCTTCGCTCAGCTCGCGGAACAGGCGGCCATCGCGCAGGTGGTAGTATTCCTTCTCATAGAAGTAGTTGAGAATGTCCTGACGGGACATTCCCATAGCCTTGAAAAGGATGGTGGCGGGCATCTTCCGGCGCCGGTCGATGCGCACGTAGAGGATGTCCTTGTGGTCGAAGTCGAAATCGAGCCAGGACCCGCGCATGGGGATGATGCGGGAACTGTAGAGCACGCGACCGGAGGAATGGGTCTTTCCTGAATCGTGCTCGAAAATGATGCCCGGGGAGCGCTGGAGCTGGTTGACGATGACGCGCTCGGTACCGTTGATGATGAAGGTACCCTTGTCGGTCATCAGCGGCAGCGTGCCGAAATAGATGTCCTGTTCCTTGATGTCGCGGATGGTCCGATTCTGGGTCTCCTCGTCCACATCGTAGACGACAAGACGCACGGTGATCCGGATGGGCGCCTCAAAGGTCAGGCCCTTGGAAATGCACTCGGCCTCGTCGAATTTGGGAGTGCCGACCTCGTAACTAACGTAGTCGAGGCTGGCGGTCCGATTGAAGTCCTCGATGGGGAACACGGACCTGAACACGCCTTCCAGTCCCTCATTGGCACGGCTGGCCGGGGGGACGTCGAGCTGCAGGAACTTCTTGTAGGAATCAACCTGCAGATTCAGAAGGTGGGGCACTGAATGCGTGCTGGCGATTTTGCCAAACCGTTTTGTAAGTTGGACCATTTTTCCCTCTCAAGCGAGAAATTTGACCGTTGGCGGGGGCGGCGGCCCTCGGACAAACCAATTAAAATGGTAATGAAAGCAATCGCTTAAAATGTGCCTTCACATACCCATGTGCTGGGCGGTGGGAAATGAACGCACGAAAAGAATACACGAGCACCAGTGGTGATATGCATTTTTGATGAGCCATAGTGGAGGGTGTGAATTTCACTGTCGACACGAAGAGTGTATATCTATCAAATGACCAGCCGGTGCGCAAGGGGTTTTTGGAGGAAAAATGCAAAAAAAAGGAGCGCAGCTCCTAATGTCGCTGCGCTCCCGGTAAGCCAGATGAAAGGCTGTGCTACTTGATTTCGCACTCAGCGCCGGCTTCCACCAGCTGCTTCTTGGCTTCCTCGGCGTCGTCCTTGGACACGCCTTCCTTCAGCACGGAGGGAAGGGAGTCAACCTTCTCCTTGGCTTCCTTGAGGCCAAGGCCGGTGAGGGCGCGGACAACCTTGATCACGCCGATCTTGTTGCTACCGGCGCTCTTCAGCACGACGTCAAACTCGGTCTTCTCTTCGACCTCAGCGGCCGGAGCGCCGGCGACGGGCATGGCCATGGCCATGGCCGGAGCGGCGGCGGAAACACCGAACTTCTCCTCGAGCTCGGAGATGAACTCAGAAAGCTCGAGAACGGTCATGTTGGAAATAAACTCGACTACCTGCTCTTTGGTGATGTCAGCCATTGGGAATTCCTCCTAAAATAAAGACTTTGGCTCTTCGTAGTGTTCGGGGACTTAGGCAGCGGCGCCTTCCTTCTGCTCTTTGATGGCAGAAAGGGCGTACAGGAACTTCCGCTGCAGGTTAGCAAACAGACAAACGAAGTTGGTGGGCACGGCGTTCATGGTGCCCAGGAGCTTGCCAAGCAGTTCAGGCTTGCTCGGGAGCTTGGAGAGGGACTCGATGGCTTCCTCAGAGAGGGCCTTGCCTTCCAGGCTACCGAATTTGATGGCGAACTTCTTGTTGGACTTGGCGTACTCGCTGAGAACCTTCGCCGCAGCCACGGGGTCATCGTAGCCGAACGCAACCGCGCAGTTCTCCTTAAGGGAATCCTTAAGAAGAGCGTGCGGGCCGCCATCCAGCGCGATCCGGGCCAGGGTGTTCTTGACGACCGCATAATTCACACCGACAGCGCGAAGCTTGATGCGAAGGTCGGTCATCTCCTCCACCTTGAGGCCCTTGAAGTCAGTGACGATCGCGATGGAAGCGTCTTCGGCCTTGGCTTTCAGCTGGCTGATCAGCTCAGCTTTCTCTGCCCTGTTCACCGCTAACTCCTTGGGCTGAAGGTTTCGTCCACAAGAAGAGGAGCCAAAGTGGTCTCAGCAGGAAATTAAGGGGGTGACCCACCTGCTTTCTTCGACTCATCTTCCCTGCCAACTCGGTCCGGCGAACCGGACCTTCACGATATACATAAAACGGTGCCGCACACGAAGCGCGGCACGCGTTCGATGTCTTAGATGCCGCCTTCCAGGTGCTTGCGCACGGAGTTGGCGTCAACCTTGATACCAGGACCCATGGTGGTAGCCAGGGTCATCGCCTTGAGGTAGGTACCCTTAGCCGCGGAGGGCTTGAGGCGGATGACCTGTTCCAACAAAGTCTTCAGGTTGTCAAGGATTTTCTCGGTGCCAAAAGACACCTTGCCCAGCGGGGCATGAAGCACGCCAGCCTTGTCCACCTTGAACTCGACCTTACCGGCCTTGAGTTCCTTAACGGCGGTGGCAACGTCAGCGGTGACGGTGCCGGTCTTGGCGTTGGGCATCAGGCCACGGGGGCCGAGCAGACGGCCGATCTGGCCGACCTTGCCCATCATGTCCGGGGTGGCGACGGCCTTGTCGAAATCGAGCCAGCCGCCCTTGATCTTCTCCACCAGGTCGTCGCTGCCGACAAATTCGGCACCGGCGGCCTTGGCTTCGGCTTCCTTATCACCCTGACAGAAGACGGCGACGCGAACGTCCTTGCCGAGACCGTGGGGCAAGCTCACAGCACCACGCACCATCTGGTCAGAGTATTTGGGATCGACGCCGAGCACCAGGGCAACGTCAACGGTCTCATCAAACTTGGCGACAGAGGTCTTCAGCGCCAGCTCGACACCCTCGGGCATCTCATAGCGGGCACCAAGATCAATGCCCTCGATAGCCTTGCGATATTTTTTTCCATGCTTGGGCATAGCTGTTCCCCTTAATCGATGACGTCGATTCCCATGCTGCGGGCCGTGCCAGCAATATTGCTCACAGCGGCCTCGAGGTCTTTAGCGGTAAGGTCGGGCATCTTGGTCGTTGCGATCTCTTCGAGCTGCGCACGAGTGATCTTGCCCACCTTGTTTCTGTTAGGTTCGCCGGAGCCCTTGGCAATCCCGGTAACCTTCTTAATCAGCACTGCAGCCGGAGGCGTCTTGGTAATGAAGGTGAAAGAGCGATCCTGGTAGACGGTAATTTCAACCGGGATGATCATTCCCTTCTGGTCCTGCGTCCTTGCATTGAAGGCTTTGCAGAACTCCATGATGTTCAGGCCGTGCTGACCAAGAGCGGGACCGACCGGCGGAGACGGATTGGCAGCTCCGGCGGGAATCTGGAGCTTGATTTTCGCCAGTACCTTTTTGGCCATTGCTACTTCCTCATTTCTACGTATTTGAAATCAGGTATTCTTCGAGAGCGCGAAATGCGCTACCCCTTGCTGACCTGGACGAAGTCCAACTCGACAGGGGTCTGGCGACCGAAAATGGACACCGAAACCCGAAGCTTTCCTTTGTCGTAATTGACATCTTCCACAACCCCGTTGAAGCCGCTGAACGGTCCATCGACCACCCGCACTTCATCCCCACGATCAAAATTGAACTTGGGACGGGGCTGCTCCTGGCGCTGTTCCATCATCGAGAGAATCTTCTCTGCCTCGCTGTCGCGCATTGGCGCGGGACGGGTCTTGCCTCCCACGAAACCCGTGACGCGGGGAATAGACTGAACAAGATGCCAGGACTCATCGGTCAGAATCATTTTGAGCATCACGTAGCCGGGATAGAACTTGCGCGTCGAGGTTTTCTTCTCGCCCTTCACAAGCTCGATCACCTTTTCCGTGGGCATGACGACTTCCAGAATCTGGCCGCTGTCCTGCCCAGTACGCATCATCTCGCGGAGAGTCTGCTCCACGCGCTGCTCGAAGCCGGAATAGGTGTGGACGATGTACCAGCGGGCTTTGGGGAGGCTATCGTTCTGCTCGGTCATTGTTCACCAAACCTTTGCGGGTACCCGCTTAAGACAAGATGGCCTCGATGGCTTTGGTCAATCCTGTGTCGACGAGACCCAGGAAGACAGCCATGACCAGGCACAGGACGAGGACGGCCACAGACGTGGCGATGGTCTCCTTGCGGGTAGGCCAGGTGACCTTCTTCATCTCCACCTTGGACTGGTCAAAAAACTCCTTGAGCTGTTGGATCTTGCTAGCAGCCCCATTTTCGGGGGCAGTAGTCGCGGAGCCAGCTGACTTGGACTTTTTCTTCGCCATGATTCCTTCCGATGGTAATAAAAAATGGCAGGCCAGGAGGGATTCGAACCCCCAGCATCCGGTTTTGGAGACCGGCGCTCTAGCCGTTAGAGCTACTGGCCTGCATGCTTGCGGTACCTTCCTTGACTTATTCGGGGGCCAGTCGCCCGGCCCCCGATCACTCTCGGCAGGAACCAGCTCCTGCAGACATGGTGAATATCTGCGAAGAGCCTGCTACACTACTTGGTTTCGCGATGGACAGTGTGAGTCTTGTCCCAGGGGCAATACTTCTTCACTTCCAGACGGCCAGTGGTGTTCTTCTTGTTCTTCATCGTCGAATAGTTTCGACGCTTGCACTCGGTGCAGGCGAGCTGGATCTTGACACGCATGGTGTTTACTCCTCGATTTCGGAAACAACACCGGCGCCGACGGTACGACCGCCCTCGCGAATGGCGAAGCGAAGGCCCTTCTCCATGGCGATGGGAGCGA
>NZ_JAATJA010000006.1 GCF_011927665.1 Desulfobaculum xiamenense | reverse complement strand
ACTCGCGGCCTCTGGCGTGACAGGCCAGCGTTATAACCGACTTAACTACAGCTCCGCATTATGAATTCCGCATCCGTAGATGCAGCTATTCGCAAACTTTGTCAAGGTGGCCGGGGCTTTTCACCCCGGCCCTAATCATATAACGCCCTCGAAGGGCAATTCAATCTGTGGCGGAGCCGACGAGACTCGAACTCGCGGCCTCTGGCGTGACAGGCCAGCGTTATAACCGACTTAACTACAGCTCCGCATTTTGGTTGGTGGTGGGCGGAACAGGGCTCGAACCTGTGACCCTCGGCTTGTAAGGCCGATGCTCTCCCAGCTGAGCTATCCGCCCGCCTTCCCGCAACCGGGAATCGCTAAATAGCCAGACGCCCTGCTCTTGTCAACGGCTTTTTTGTTTGAAGCTCAAAAAAATCAGACGCCACCGATGCGAGCGAGGATTCATGCGGCTTCGCGACCGTCGATTCCGCCCCATGAACGGAGTCGGCGGCTGACAGGAATTCCAGTATACCGCCCCGAACAAGGCTCGGCAACCACGCCTGTCGTTCGCAAACACCCCAAACGATCAAATCGCACGGGGATACGGACCAAACGCACGGCGAAACAGTCGCCAGCAGTCCAGCCCAGCCCGCGCCTTCCCTTCGCCACCACACGCCCTCGTCGGTCGTCAACGCATCGTCTCGACGACAGCGCCCTGCTGGCACGCGTCAGACGCATCAGGAAGTCCCCTTCCCCATCCGACGCCTCCTTCGTTCAGGTCTACCCGCGACGCTTCGCCGCGTCCGTCTCCCCGACGCCCAGACCACCAAAAACCACGACACCCCGCGCAGAGGACCGCCAAAGGCGTCAACTGCACGGGGTGCTGGATGAGGACGAACATACGCACATGATGCGCAGAACGTGGGAAGCAAAGCGGAGCGCTCCGGCACGTGGTGCGCTCCGCCTGAAACCGTTTACTTGCCGGTGTGGCACTCGCCGCACGCGACGGGGCCCTTGCCCTTTTCCTCGTGGCAGGTCTTGCACTGCTTATGGTAGGCGAGCATCAGGCCGGGCTGGGAGCCCTTATTCTTCAGTTCGTGGCACTCCGAGCAGGAGGTGCCCACGGAATCCTGACCTTCGACACGCTGACCGTTCTCATAGACATGATGACAGGCAGCGCAGTCGTCGATCTCGGCTTTCTCGTTATGGAGATCGTGCGCGAACACCGCCGGCGGACGCTGCCCGCCATTGAAGGCGGGATCGTCAAGCTGAACGATGTCGTCCTGCGAATAGGCCGTGGCGATGCACAGGAATGTCGCAAGGGCAGCCACGGCCGCGAAGATGCCCAGTCTCTTCATTTTCATGGTCGTATCCCCTCTGCGCGGATGCCCGACAGCCAAGCATCCGCGACTGGTTGCTGGTCGTGGCTCCCGCTACTCGGAGTCGGGCCTCACCATAAACTCGAAGATCAGGTCACCAAGGAACTTGAGCTTCATCTCCAGTCCATAGTGATGAATGATGTCTTCGAGTCCGCCATGGCAGTTGTGGCACGGCGAAACGATGGTGTCGATGCCCATGTCCTTCATGCGTGCAAGCTGCTCGGCCTTGGCCTTGTTGGAAAGCACGCGCTTGGTCTTCCACGGCGGCCCGCAGTTGATCACGCCGCCACCCGCGTTGCAGCACAGGTTGTGCTCGCGGTTGGGCGACATTTCAACCACGCCCAGCGTAAAGGCATTGGCCACGTAACGGCCCATCTCGTGCAGACCACGTCCGCGCACGGTGTTGCAGGGATCGTGGAAGGTGACCTTTTCAGGGAACTTCTCACGACACTTGATCTTTCCGTCGCGGATGAGCTCGTAGAAGAACTCGATGGAGTGCACCATGGGAATGGGCGGCATCTTCCAGCCCAACCAACGGTTGCCCACGTCATAGACGCTTCGGAAGGCGTGACCGCATTCGCCCATGACGATCTTCTTGACCCGCAGCCGCTGCGCGGCCTCGTAGTGGACCTTCTTCACGCGGCCCATGGTCTCGAAATCGCCAGTGAACATGGCCATGTCGGAGTTATCCCATCCCGGCTCCTCGGGCATCGTCCAATCGCATCCGGCGGTATGGAAGATGGCCGCGGCCTGATAGATGAGATGCGTACGGAACTTCGGCTCGGGCGCGATGACCGAGTACATGAAGTCCGCGCCTTCCTTGGCGACCGGAATGCGGATGGTGGGGAATTCGTCGCGGGCTTCGTCTTCCTGCCACTGCAGGGTATCGACCCACTCGTCTTCCTTGACCCACATCTGGTTCATGGTCGCGGCATGGCTGTGCGTGGTATCCTGAATGTACTGCGGCGTGACGCCCAGCTTGGAACAGATACGACGCACGGTCTGCAACATATAGGCGATGTCGATGCCGAAGGGACAGTACTGGAGGCAGCGACGGCAGAGGTTGCACTCCGTCGAGGCGATGACCGAACACTCGCGAACTTCCGCGGGGGTCAGCCGTCCCTTCTTCTGCAGCATCATCCAGATGGTGCGCTTGACCTTGCCAACGGGGGAATACTTGGGATTCTTGTCGTTGGACAGATAATGGTGGCAGGCCTCGGAGCACAGACCACAGTGGACGCAGGTTTCGACATACGCCCGCAGCCTCGCTCCGCACTCGCCCTGCAACACCTGATTGATCACCGTCTCGATGCGCTCGGGCGTCAGCTTCTTGATGCCCTCGTCGAGACCGATGTCCTCGATCTTGTCATACTCGTAGCGGCCAGCAGCCCGATCACTCTCGGCCTTGGCCTGAACCTTCTGGAGGAAGGTCGCCGCGGCTTCGGCGCTTGCCGCCATTTCGGTATTTTCAGACATATTCCTTGCTCCTTGAAGAGATAGTGTCGCGTCCCCTGCCTACCAGTCCTTCACATGGCGCACGGCTCCGAACTCGGAAGCGGTGTAGCCGCGGGTGAAGACGAAGTAGAGCATATGCGCAAGCCGCGTAAACGGAATGCACACCAGCATCAGTTCACCGGCGAGCACGTGCAGCGTGGTCACGAGCAGCGGATCGCCGATGTGGTGATAGGCCATGATGCCAGTGAGGAACGGAGCCGCGACAACGGCAAGAATACCGAAGTCCGAAGGACTGGTGACGAACTTGACCTGCGGGAGGGCGAACCTGCGCCACGCGAAGTAGGCGCAACCGCCAAGCACGATGAAGGCGGCGATGTCCGCAACCTGATCGGGCAGAGTGGGCCAGCTCCATCCCAGAGCGCCCTCTTCCAGCAGCACGATGTGTCCCATCGTAAAGATGGGGACGAGGATGAGACCGATGTGGAATACAAAGGTCACCACGCTCATCACCGGCTGCATGCGCCAGTTCGTGCTCCCGAAGGGAGTGAGCCAATGGCCGATGGAGCTGAACACATGGCTCCAGCTCCAGTATTCGAAGACGTAGGTATCCTTCTTCTTCGCGAGGCTCAGAAGCGAGGCCAGACGCCAGACGCTGCCGCCGATGAAGACGATGAAGGCAACCCAGACAAGGGGGCCGCTTACGAAGTTGTACAAGCTTTGCATTGCTTCCCCTCCTATCCGGCGATTTCGGCGACAGGCACCACGCGACGGAAGTACTTCCCGCCCTCGACGCACCGGATCAGCACGTATTTCGAGTCGGGACTGAAGGCGGGCGACCAGCACTGCTCGCAGGCGTGCCCGTATTCACGTCCGTCGACGACCACGGTGAACTTGCCGTTCTTCTCGACGCAGGCACCCACATGGCGGCTGTCCGGGCTGAATACCGGCGCCCATGCCATGTCGTAACGTCCCTGCCAGACAGAGCCGTCAACCATGACCGTCCACTTTCCGTCTTCCTTGCCGAGCGCGGCGGCGCGGGTGCCGTCGGGCGAAAGGGCCAGATCAGTGACCATCTCGCCGAAGGTGGCTGCCCACGGATTGCCGTCCACGGCCACTGTCCAGCGACCGAACTTGGGGGAAACGATGGCGGCAAGGCGCTTGGCGTCCGCGCTGAAGCGGGCGTGCCAGCACTCCACGAAGGACGGCCAGATGATGCCGCCATCCTGCGCGAGGGTCCACTGACCAGCCTGCCGCACAGGTGCGATGACCGCACCGGTGGCGGGATTGAACACCGGGCGCCACACGCTCTGGAACACCTGATTCCAGGGCTTGCCGTCCACGGAGATGGTGTAGTCGTACAGGGAGAGTCGGGTTTCGGCGGCAAGATGCTTGCCGTCGGGCGAGAAGGCCAACCCGAAGATGTTGGTGAAGTTCCGATCCCAGGCCTGTCCGTTCACAGCGGCGGAATAGGTGCCGTCCTGGAACTTGTAGATTTCGGCCTGCCCCATCTCGACGGTCTGCACGGCAGCGGCCGTGGCCGAACCATCGGGACTCATGAGGAAGTTGTTGGCGTTGCCATAGAGGGTCTCCCACAACTCGCCCTCAACGGCAATTCCGTACTCTCCGTCCTGCTGGATCGCGCATCCGATCTTGGAGCCGTCCTCGCTGAACATAAAGTTCCAAGCGTAGCCGAGGGAATCCTCCCAGGACTCGCCATCGACCACGACGTGCCATTCGCCGAGGTCCTGCGCGAAAGCGCACAGCCTGCCATCAGGCGAATACTTGAGGCTCCACACGCGTTCAAACGTGTTGTCCCAGGTCTCGCCATTTATGCAGGCAGTGAATTCGCCCCCCACGTTTGCCACCGCGGCGACGTTCTCGCCATCGGGACTCGCGTGAAGTTCCTCTACCCACTCGTACTTGTCTCTGCAGGCGCCAAGGTCGACGACCATGCGTTCGCCCGGCTCCCAGTTCCACTTTGCAGAAACCACCATAGCCCTCCTTCCAAACGCCAATGGCGTCACACACGGTTGGGGTTTTCTGATTTCCTGTTCGAATGTTGGTGCATGCGGCATGAAGTTTTCCGGAAACTCTTAAACTTGTCCCGCCGGATTTGTCCAGAATTTTGCCCGTAACGTCTTAAAATAATTCATTATCATACCTATATACTATGAAATCCACCCAACAACTTTATAGGAATTTTACCCTCCGGAATAACAGGGTATTGTTCGCATCCGCATAGCTTACCCAAGGAGCGCAAAGCCCGGGAACATACGCCTCATCATCTCTTGCGTACATGGAATTCCCTACAACAAAAGTGCATTTCCCCCCGTTTCGTGCGGTTATTCGGCTCTCGCACCTGCAATGCAGGGCTCTGCGCATCCAACTTCACCTTATAAAAGGTAATACACCCCCCTCGCCATTTCCGGCGCCAGACGGCACACCGAGGCATGCCGCCGCGGGGCGTCCGCGCCCGCGCAGACGGACATCATCATCGCTCCCGCTTCATTTTCAGACACGCCGCACACTCTGCTCCAGAGCATTCATACCAACGCATAGTATTCAAGGCTGATATGATTACCCAAAGCAATAACAGCATGATTTCATTCACGTCAATGTTCGCACAATTTTTTCGTGGAAAATGTTCAACAAATGCACAAGCCCCACCACGTCCTCACCGACGAAATGGGGCTTGCCAACAATTCGCGTCTATTACGAAGAAAAAGCTACATGCCATACGCCTTGTACAGGCCGCGAACCTCATCGTCCTCGCAGCGCAGGTCCGGATCAGGCTCGGCATCGAGCAGTAACGCGGGCGCGGTCCGCTGCCTGAAGGTCAAGGCGGAGCTATCGATGGGAGCACGAGAGACCTGCACCCGCGCCACCTCATGCAGCTTGCCGTAGTCATACGAATCATCAAGTTCACGCGCCGCGTCGCCGGAGATGAGCACCTCCGTCACATTGCCGTACACATGTTCGCCCCACGACGACGCAAACTGCGCCCCACGGGCGAAGCCGAACATGGCCGGAAAGGAATCCTCATAGGGAACCGTCATCACGCCGCGCACGCCGAACTGTCCCGATCCGTCGTGGCTGCGTAGCGTCTCGCCAATGGATGCGAGCACGGCGGGAATACTGCTCTCCACACCGTTCCCGCGCGGTGGAACGCAACTTGCGCCCATAAACATCAGGCAGTTGTAGCGCAGTTCGCGGTCCACCCGAACGAGCGAGGTGGTGCAGGCTATGTCGAAAAAAGTGATGCCGAGCCGCTTGCGAATCTCGCGCAGCATGTAGAACATCATGTTGTATTCCAGGGTCTTTCGCTCGTATCCCCAGTCGCGGACGAGCTGTCCCATGCGCGTGAACCACTTCACTTCCTTCTGGTGCTTGCGCTTATTGACGGGGATGGCGCTAGCGTCCATGGCGAGATTCTCACGCGGGGCGATGCGTAGCGTTTGCCCGCAGCCGCCTGCACACTTGATGTCCGCGCCCTGCAAGGGAATGACCCCGTCCTTGATCCTGTACTTCTTCTGACACTCGACGCATTGCACGAGCATGGTCCCTCCTCCTGCCCCGTCACGCGGACGAATCCGCCAAGCGGCGCGTGGTTCCGACAATCCTAGCACGTGTGCGGAAAAATCCGCAACGCCACGACAGGAACGCCGTTTGCGCCAGCGGTCATTCAGTGGCAGAAAGAAGAGATTCCCCCACCTCTCACGGAACAGGGAGCACGGCATGGACAAGAAGATCGTCAAGATCGAGCGGAACCTGCCGGAGACCGATCTTCCGGCCTTCCTGCGCGAACTGGCCGATTATCTCGAAAATCCACAATCCGGCCCGCCGCCGGGCACGGAAATGTTCGGCACGGAACTGGTCCGGGCCTTCTCCCTCGGCATCCGGCGCAAGTACGGACGCATTTCCCTGAAGCTCAAAGTTCAGCACCTGTTGCCGCAGCCCCTGCCTGACGACGCGCAGTCCGATCCCGAGGCCACGGCCGAAGTCACCTACTCCGGACTCAAAAAGCGCATGAAACGCCGGTTGCGCAGCATCGGCGAGTCCATTAGCGCCGGACGCCCCATCCCCGCACCGCAACTGGCCGCCTTCGTGGCGGATTCCGAACTGATGGTCGAATACGAAGGATACGGCGACGAGCACTACGCCCGCTATCTCGGCACGGTCCGCACCCTCGCCGATGCCGCCGCAAGAGGCGACACAGAGGCGATTCGCGCCGCACACGAGGCCATCCTCGCCTGCATGCGGGACTGCCACGCCAGAAACGACTGACCCCTCGCGCTCCCCGCGCTGGACGTCCTGCCCGCTCATGCTGTAATCATTGGCGGATGAGCGACAGAACGCACGAACAGCACGCCCTGCGCGTCCATATCGCACGGCGGGCCACCCTGCCCGACCCCGTCAAGCTGGCCCGCTACGAAAAAAGCCCGGAGCTTGGGCCGCGCGTCCTCTTCTTTAGCGGCGGCTCGGCCCTGCGTGGGCTTTCGCGCGAAATCATCCGCTACACGTACAATTCCATCCACATCATCACGCCGTTCGATTCCGGCGGCAGTTCCGCCAAGCTGCGTACGGCCTTCGACATGCCCGCAATCGGCGACGTCCGAAATCGGCTGATGGCCCTTGCGGACCAGAGCCTGCACGGCAATCCGGAAATCTTCGCGCTCTTCGCGCACCGCTTTCCCCTCGACGCGCCGCAGGAAGAACTGCTGCACGAACTGGCGCGCATGCAGCGCGGCGAACACCCCCTCGTGGCGGGCGTTCCAGACCCCATGCACCACATCATCCGCCACTACCTCTCGACGTTCCTGCGGCGCATGCCCGACACCTTCGACCTGCGCGGAGCCAGCATCGGCAACCTCGTGCTCACGGCGGGCTATCTCGAAAACAACCGCCAGATGTCGCCGGTGATCTACATCTTCTCGAAGCTCGTACAGGTCCGGGGCGAGGTCCATCCGGTCCTGAACGGCAGCCTGCATCTCGCCGCCCGACTGGCCAACGGCGAAACACTGCTAGGCCAACACCGCATCACCGGCAAGGAAACCCCGCCACCCGCCTCGCCCATCACCGGCGTGCACCTCACCGCCACCCCAGAGGATCCCACCCCCATCGCGGCATCGGCCCCAGACAACATCCTCGCCCTCATCCGAGACGCGGAACTCATCTGCTATCCCATGGGCAGCTTCTATTCGAGCCTCATGGCCAACCTGCTGCCCCAAGGCATCGGCCGCGCCATCCTCGACGCCGAATGCCCCAAGATTTTCATCCCGAATATGGGCAACGATCCGGAATCCCGCACGCTCTCCGTCGCAGAGGAAACCCGCCGCCTGCTGACCGAGCTGCGCAGGGACACCGCACCGGACACGCCAGCCGACAGACTTCTGAATCTCGTCCTCGTCGATGGGCATGCGGGACAGTACCCCGGCGGCATCGACGCGCAGAGTCTGGAACACCTCGGAGTACGCGTCGTTGATGCGCCACTCGTCACCACGGCCAGCGCCCCGCTCATCGCTCCCGAGCGCCTCGCTCCGCTCCTGCTTTCCCTCACGTAGCGGCACCTTCAACTCACCTCGCGGTCCAACACGCAAAAAATCGTATCGCGGCAACGTCACCAGTCATCGTGACGCGTTGCGCCGTGCAAAATCCGGATCGCATTCCCACACCCCTTCCTCTGGCATTCCCACGCAAAAAGCGTATAGGGTTCACATGGGTATGAGATAACCCGCGCAGTCCACCGGACGGCATCACACCCGCGAAAGCGCGGAGCATGGCACAGCCCGATAGGACCCACCGGGGCCGCAGCAACACGGAATCAGGACGACAGAACATGCGCATCGCCTTCTACGCTCCTACCAAACCGCTCAAGCACGCCCGCGTCTCGGGAGACATCACCATCGCGCGAGATGTCATGGACTTCTTCGTCAAGCGCGGACACAGCACGGCCGTGGCCTCACCACTGGAAACGACGTGGCTGTACTGGAAACCGTGGCGCTGGGCCGATGCCGCGTTGGAATACGTCCTCGCCCGCCAGACATGCAGCTCGCAGGGCATTCAGGCATGGCTGACCTACCGCAGCACCGCCGTCTCCCCGGACATTCTCGGCCCCCGGCTGGCGCGGCTCGGCCTGCCCTATTTCATCTTCTCCGGCTCCTGTCCGCATAGCGAAAAGGCCACACCAAAGACGTGGATCGGCCATAGGCTGAACACGCGCGCCCTGAACGCGGCGGACCACGTCTTCGTCGCCCGCAAGGAAGATTTCGAATCCTGCGCGGGGGTGCTGCCACCCGAGAAGCTGACCTACGTCCGCCCGGGCCTGCCCCTTCGGCTCTTCGCGCCGGATGTGCTCATGCGTCAGAAATTCCGCCGCAAATGGGGCGCACGGCAGAAGCCGGTGGTCATCTCCAGCGCCGTCATGCGTAGCGGGCGCAAGGCCGACGGCATAGAGACCGTCATCCACGCCTGCGCGGAACTGGTGCGCGGCGGCAGAGACCTCATGCTCATCGTCACCGGCGACGGACCGGAGCGCGACCGCCTCGAACGCCTCGCCCTGAACCTCATGCCGGGGCAGGTCCGCTTTCCGGGCATGATCCCGAGGGCGAAACTCTACGAAGTCTTCAGCGCGGCGGACATCTTCGCGCTCCCCGGCATCAACGAGGGGCTGGGCATGATGTACCTCGAAGCCGAGAGCTGCGGCCTGCCCGTGCTCGCCACCGACGGCGACTGCGCACCGGAAGTCGTGGAGCACGGCGAAACGGGCATCATCGTCCCGAACGGGAATGCCGAGGAATTCACAGCCGCCCTCGCACGGCTCATTGATGACGCGGCGCTGCGCTCACGCCTTGGCCGCGCAGCCCGCGCTCTGGCCACCTCCCGGCACGACATAACGACAAGCTACTCCATCATGGAAAACATCATGAAGGAGACCGTGGAGCGCAAGGGACACTCGTGGGGACGCATGCGCTAGGGCCATCCCGCCGCCGTCTCGACACCGCGCCACTTTTCCACCCGCGCCACAGAGCAGGCCGAAGGATTCACCTCCGACTTGCCGGAAAGATTCACGAAATTCTTCCCGCCACGCTGACCTTCACCGAAATTCATGGTATGAAGGCACCATGTCTCATGCCTCGTGATGCGCAACGCTTGCAGGGAGGACCCACATGCCCCCAACTGTTCTCGTCACCAGCGCAGGCAGCGGCGTGGGCTGCGCAGTGGTGCGGGCCTTACGAATCGCCACCCGCCATTTCAGAATCATCGGTCTGAACTCCGTGGCGCTCAATCCCGGCGCATTCCAGTGCGACGCGGCCTACCTTGCGCCGCCCACGGCGTCCGGCTCCTTCGGCCCCCGCCTCATCAAAATCACCAACCGCGAGCGCCCGGACCTCATCATCGCCGGGCGCGACGAAGACGTGCCCGTGCTTGCCGAACTGCGTCCGCAGCTCGAAGCCTTCGGGTCCACAGTGCCGGTTCCGTCGGTGGAGGCCGCCGGGGACTGCCTCGACAAGGCCCGCACGTCGCGAGTGCTCCCACAGGGACCGGGCGGCTTCGCCCGCACGGCATGCACTCCAGAGGACGCACTCGCCCTGATGGCGGAATGCGGACCGCCGCTCATCGTGAAGCCGACCTGCGGCAACGCCTCGCGCGGGGTGCGCATCCTGTACACGCCCGAGGACATAACGCGGGCCTTCGCCGACGACGCGGACATCGTGGCGCAGGAATACCTGTGGCCCGAGGAACGCGGCCGCAGACCCGGATGCATCACCCCCCGCCACGTCATGAACGGCCACGGCCCCCGGCAGGACAACGAATACTCGGTGCAGGTTCTCATCGGGCGCGACGGCGGCGTCCTCGGCATGTTCGCCAGCCGCAACGCGCTGTGCGCCGGGGTGCCGGTCACCATCGAAACCATCCGCAACGACGCGCTCGAACGCGCAGCCTGCAACGTCGCCCAGGCACTCGCCGTCCGAGGCCTGCGCGGACCGCTCAACATGCAGGCCATCCGCACCGGGCCTGACGTCTTCACCTTCTTCGAACTCAACGCCCGCTTCACGGGCATCACCGCCACGCGGGCAGCCATGGGCTTTCGCGAGGTGGAGGCCCTCTACGGACACTTCGTGGACGGGGACGACATCGCGGAGCTGCTGCACTTCCAGGACGGAATCATCAGTTGCCGCCTCATGACGGACACCATCTTCACCCGCGACGACCTCGAACGACTCAATAGGGAACAGCAATGGCCACGGTCCTCGTAACCGGTCACACCGGCTATCTCGGCTCCTGCCTCGCCGCACAGTTCGCTGCGGGGGGTTGGAATGTGGACGTCCTGCCCAACAGGCTCGAAAACCTCACCGCGCAAAGTATCCGCGCAGACGCCGTTGTCCACGCCGCGGCGGCCCTGCGCCATCGCCACGCGGACCTCATGCGCGTCAATGCGGAGGGAACGGCAAATCTTCTCGCCGCGCTGACGGGCGACCCATTCGTGGTGCACATATCCACGCGCTCCGTCTTTCGCCCACAGCCCGATCCCACTCCCCTCGACGAAACGGCCCGCCCGGACCCGCAGGACGCCTACGGGGAATCGAAGCTCGCGGCGGAAGGTGTCGTTTCCGCCAGTGGCCTGCGGCACGTGATCATCCGCTCCACGGGGCTTTCCGGCGTATCGCCATCGGGCGAGGGCCGAGGGGTGCTCACGCGGATGGCGGGCTATGCCCTGCGCGCCGGGCGCATGTGCATCCATCCCACGGCCAGCATCGACACGCTCCACGTCCGGGACCTCGCGCGCTGCATCGTACGGCTATGCGAATCGCCCCCCGAGGATCGGCTCCTGCATGCCGCCGGTCCCCGCGTCAGCCTCGCGCAGGCGGCACAGGCCGTGTGCGAAGCAGTGCGTGACGTAACCGGACGCGAATGCGTCATCGACGAGGACGACGGCCCCGCCCCGCCGGGAGTGCTGCTCGACTCCCGCAGAATCATGCAGGCCGGGTACCTGCGCCACGAAACGTCCCTCGACGCGACCTGCCGGGAAATCGCCACCGCACTCATCCGCCACCTGCAGGAGCCGAAACCCGCATGACGGACGAGTCCCACGCCATCCACGTCCTCGTGCCGGACCTCCCGAAGGCCAACGCACTGACGCCCCTGCTTGAACGCATCGACAAAACGCGCCGCTACGCCAATTCCGGCCCGCTGGCGCAGGCCTTCACGCAGGTGGCGGCGGCTCTCATCCCCGCCACGCAGGGCGCGAATGCGCCGCCGCATGCGGTCCCGGTGGCGTCCGGTTCAGCCGCGCTGGAACTGGCGCTTCGGGCGCACGGCCTCCCGCCCGGCGCGAAGGTGCTCATGCCTGCGCTTGGCTTTCCGGCCATGGCCTCGGCGGCCCTGCGTTGCGGGCTGGTCCCCGTCTTCGCGGACATCTCGCCCGGAAGCTGGACCCTCACCACGCACATGGCGCTCGACGCGGTCCGCGCGGCGGACATCGCGCTGGTCATGCCCGTGGCGGCCTACGGTCACGCCCTGCCCGCAGAGGACTGGGACGAATTCTACGAGCGCACGGGGATACCCGTCATCATGGACGCGGCGGGGGCCTTTCCGTGGCAGGCCGTGGGCCGCAACGTCTGCGTCGCCTTCAGCCTGCACGCCACCAAGCCCTTCGGCATCGGCGAGGGCGGACTTGTCGTCACACGGGACGACGTCCTTGCCGAGCGCGTACGCCGCCTTGCCGACCACGGCTTTTCCCATGGCCTCGTCAGCGAACCCGGCCTGAACTGCAAGATGAGCGAATTCCACGCCGCCGTCGGCCTCGCGCAGGCCGGACGCATCGATGGCGTCCTCGCCGAACTGGAGCGCGTGCGCATCGCCTACGCCGAACGCCTCGCGCCGCTCGTGGGCGCGGTGTCCCTCCAGCGCGGCGGAACGCCACCCAGACGCAGCCTCCTCGTCATGCGCCTGCACGCGATGGCGGCTGACGACATGGCCGCCGCGCTTGGCCGCCACGGCATCCAGACCCGCCGCTGGTACTGCCCCCCGCTGACCGCGCACCCCGCCTTCCGCCACGTCCGTCTCCTCGGGCCGGACGCCGTGGCGCGGCTTCCGGTCACCGACGCGCTCGGCCCCACACTTCTCGGCCTGCCCTACCACACGTCACTGACGGACGCGGACGTTGCCGAGGTCTGCGCGGTCATCGAACGAACCATCGCCGAATCCCATCCACCGGGCGACAGGCCATGAGCGCTGGCATCGACATCCGCAGATTCGAGAGCCTCGCCTACGCCCGCAGACACGCCGAGGCCTTCGCCGCACTCACCGCCATTCTCGACGCCTTCGAACACGGCGGAGGCGGAACGACCGGGCCGCCCACGGAGTCCTACACGCGCATCGCCTCGGCCGCGCAGGCGCTCCTCTGCGACCCCCAATTCAAGCTCGATGACAAGCGCTTCATCCGCCTGACCCTGCGCAAGCGCAATCTCGACGCGCTCTTCGCAATCAGTGCCTTCGGCTCCACACAGCCACTCCTCGCCCGCAGCGGCATGGTGGATGCGGAGCGCATCGGCAGCGCCGCCAATGGCGCACAGGGCGGCCTGCGCCTCTTCCTCGCCGCGCTGACCGCCGGTTCGCGAACAGGCGTAAACTTTCCCGCCGTGTTCGAGGCCGCGCCCGTGGAGGCGCTGGGCACCTGTCTCGCCCTACTCTCGTCGCGAGTGGTGGCAAGCGACCCGGCCCATTCCCGGCGCGAGGGACTGACGCAACTCGGCCGTCTCTTCGACAGAATCACCCCGCCGGACTGGATGCTCGACCTCGCACGCAGCGCCATGATGCTGTGCAGTTACGCCACGAATCCCCGCCGCCACGCCGTGAAGCCACACCTGAACGGCCTGCTGCGCCGCTGGCTCGCCGCGCGGGGGCTGGCCGAACGCGTGGGCGCGCCACCAACCGCCGCGCCACCGCGCCCCACCCGCGAGAAGCCCCTCGTTCTCGTCGCCGTGGAGGTCATGCCGCCGGACCACGCCATGTTCCGCTGCTACGCACCCGCCATCCGCCAGCTTCGCGAACGCTTCCGGGTGGAGGGGCTTCTGGTCGCGCCCGTGGCCGAGCGCACGGCGGAACTGTTCGACGCGGTACACACGGTATCGCCAAACCCGAACGACTTTCCGGCCACCGTCGCCACGGCGGACGCGCTGTGCCCGGACGTGCTCTGGTTCCCGAGCCTCGGCATGCGCACGTGGACGTCACTTCTGGCCAATCTGCGCATCGCTCCGGCGCAGGTGGTCACCCCCGGGCACCCGGCGACGAGTTGCGCCGCCTGCGCGGACTGGATGATTCTCGGCTCATCCATCGCCCTTGAAGGCACACCGCTTAGCGAAAAAATCGCGGTGCTGGATGCTCCGGGCATGCCGTGGGCCGTCCACGCGGCCCTGCCCGACCTTCCGGCCCCGCCGCACGCCAATCGCTCACGCTCCACAGTGGCCGTCAACGCGCGGACCATGAAGCTCAATCTCCCCTTTCTGCGCGTCTGCGCCGACATCGCCACGCGCTGCGCCCGCCCGGTGGACGTCCACTTCTTCCCCGCCGAAACCGGGGCGCGGCTGTACCACATCGCCTCGGAAATCCGCCGCGTCCTGCCCACGGCGCACGTGCATGCCGCCATGCCCTACGCGGACTACCTGCACCAACTCGCGGCGTGCGATCTGCTTCTATGTGCATTCCCCTTCGGCGGGAGCAACTCCACGGCGGACGCGCTCCTCGCCGCAGTGCCCGCCGTGGCCATGCTCGGACCGCAGCCCCACGAGCGCACCGACGCCCGCGCCCTCGCGGCGGCGGGTCTGCCGGACAGCCTCGTCGCGCGCACGCCGGAGCAGTACACGTCCATCGCTGTCGATCTGCTGAACGATGACGCAAAGCGCACCGCCCTAGCCCGGCACCTCGCCGACCGCGACATGCGCCACGCCCTGTGCGGTGCGGAACGCGAACGCTTCCCCGACGACTTCGCCCGAACCATCATGTGGATTCACGCCAACGCCGCACGCTGGACGAAAGACTCCACGCGGATGTGGACACCCGCCATGCGCACGCCAGCGCCCTGATCCGTTCCCGAAAAAGCGCCAAAGAAAAGGGCCGCCGCAGTACGCGACGGCCCTTTTGAGCGTGCCTAAATGATGCCGTGGAGTGGCCCGCCGGGAGCGCCGAGGGCGTCCACACGCCGCTCGACCTCAGGGTCCGGTTCGAGGGCCGGGGCATGGTAGGTCTTGAGGCGGGCGTCGATAACCAGCGGCCCGCGCGTGCCCCAATGCTTGCAGTGGGTGAAGGACCGCACGCCATACATGTCCGTGGCGGGGTCGGAACGGGTGAAGACCACCCAGAGATAGTTGTCCCAGTCGGCGGCGGTGAAGGCGCTGTCGTCCACCACGGCGATAAGCGGGAATCCGTCCAGCCCCTCGGCATGCTCCAGCGCGTCGGCCAAGGCCTGCATGCGCGGGTCGTGCTCGTCACGCCCACGGTCGTGCCGGGGTCCGGCGATGACCAGCATGCCCGGAGCGAACACGCGCGGATCGCCGAAGCCTTCAGGCAGCGGCAGGTTTCCGGTCAGCTCCGTGGCCAGCCTGCGCCGGACCGGACCGGTGGACGCCCACAGCACCTTGGACCCCTGATTGAGGCTGATGCCGGAGTAGTCCAGCGTGTCCATGGTGGTGCGGGTGACGAAATGCAGGTCGCGCTCGAAGTCCGCGCGTTCCAGCATGTGGCGGAAGAATCCCGGCACGTCGTGTGCGTTCGGCGTCGGGGAATCCTCGCGCGCGGCGATGATGACGTACTTCGAGAGCGAGGTCTGCGTGCTGCCCAAAAGCGACAAACCGCAGGTGATAAGTTCCTGCGGGGTGCGCTTCTCGGCGTAGGGCACATAGCGCTCGCTACCCACGGCCAGAAGCAGCGGATGCACGCCCGCCGCGTCCACGGCATGCACCTCGTGCACGCCGGAGAACACCGTGGGCACAAGCTCCGCCGTCAGCTCGTGGATGAAGTCGCCGAACAGCGTGTCCTCCTGCGGCGGACGCCCCACCGTGGTGAAGGGCCACACGGCACCGTCGCGATGGGTGACGCGGTCCACGTGGAGCACGGGGAAATCGTGCGCGAGACTGTAGTACCCGAGATGGTCGCCAAACGGACCTTCGGGCTTTTGCTGCCCGGCGTAGACCGTGCCGCTGATGCAGAAATCCGCCTCGGCGAGAATGGGCAGCATCCGGCCCTGACGGACCATGCGCATGCGCTGCCCGCCGAGCGCGCCCGCGAACATGAGCTCGGGCATACCTTCGGGCAGGGGCATGATGGCCGCAAGGGTCATGGCCGGGGGACCACCCACGAAAATATTGACCTTGAGCGGCTCGTGCCTTTCGAGGGCTTCGGCGTGATGCGGACCGATGCCGCGATGAATCTGGTAGTGCAGCCCCACCTCGCGGTCAGGCTCGAAGGCGTTGCCCGTAAGCTGCACGCGATACATGCCAAGGTTGGAACGCCCGTAGCCGGGGCGCGCCGGGCTTTCGGTATAGACCTGCGGCAGGGTGACGTAGGCCCCACCATCCATGGGCCACGAGCGAAGGTGCGGCAGTTCGGAAATGGTGGTCTGGTGCGCCATGACCGGACCATCACTCACGGTGCGCGGCATGGCGGCCCACAGAGCGCGAGGCGCGCCGAGGTACTGCCACGGCTTTTTGAACGCGGCGAAGGGGTCCACCTTCAGCCGAAACAGCTTCTCGATGGTCGGAAGCGTATCGCGAAAGATGTAGCGCAGGCGCTCCCGCGTGCCGAAGATGTTGGCGGCCATGGGAAAACGCGTGCCCTTGACGTTGGTGAACAGAAGCGCAGGCCCGCCCGCCCGGAATACGCGACGCTGCACGGCCCCGATCTCGATGTCGGGATCCATCTGCCGGTCGATGCGGACCAGCTCTCCACGTGCTTCGAGATCCTTCAGACATTCCTGCAGATTCGTATAGCCCATTTCATTCCCGATGGTTTTGCGATTGTGTCATGTGGTGTCACGTGTTTGCACCAAGGCGGCCATGTTTGGCAAGCGTCCGCCAACGGACAGCGGCAGCCCCGCCACCCGCCATCCACAGTGCCAGTCTCGAGTATTTTCACGGTTTACAGGCTTGGATGAAGAAGCTAATGGGTTTTCCGATGTCCGTTTCCCCTTTCACAGCACTTCAAAATTCTCCGCACCTGCCGCACCCGGCCCACCGCCTGCGCGGGCGCAGACACGAAAGGCACATGTCATGATCATTTCCGATGATGCCAAGAAAGTCATGGACCTGACCTGCGAACTCGTCCGCTTCCGGTCCACCGCCTCCCGCCCCGATGAAGTCCACGCCTGTGCGGACTTCATCGCCGAGCGCATCGCCGCACTCGGCGTCACGCCCGAGCGCTTCGAGTTCGACGGCGTGCCCTCGGTGGCAGCGCTGCCGAAACACGGGCACGCCCCGGTGCTGCTCATGGCCCACTTCGACGTGGTGGAGGCCGAGAGCGACGAGCAGTTCGCCCCGTACATCGACAACGAGCGCCTCTACGGACGCGGCTGCGTGGACGACAAGTACGGCGTGGCTCTCGCGCTGGTGCTCTTCGAAAAACACCTCAATGCCCTTCGCGCCGCGGGCGGTAGCCTTGAGAATCTGCCCTTCGGCATCCTCTTCACCTGCGACGAGGAACAGGGCGGACATCTCGGCGCGGCCAAGGTGCTGGAACGCATCTCCACGGACTTCTGCATCGCCCTCGACGGCGGCACGCCGGACAGCATCATCACCAAGGGCAAGGGCGTCCTCGACCTGCGGCTGATCGCGCAGGGCCGCCCGGCCCACGGCGCGCGCCCGTGGCTCGGCGAAAACGCCTTCGATACCTTCATCGAGGACTATGCGGCCCTCAAGGCGCTTTTCCCGCCCACCACGGACGACCAGTGGCAGCGCACCATGAACATGGGCATCGTGCGCGTCGGCGGAGCGACCCCGAACAAGGTCCCCGGCAAGGCCGAGGGCGTGCTCGACATCCGCTACACCGAAAACGACGACGTGGACGCGCTGCTGACCTCCATGAAGGCCCGCGTGAAGGGCAGCATCGAAGTCATGGCCCGCGAACCGCTGTTTTTCGCCGGGGAGTCGCCCTACCTCGACCTGCTGCTGGAAACCGTGCCCGAAGCCGCCACGGCGCACATGCACGGAGCCAGCGACGCCCGCTTCCTCTCCGCCAATGGCATTCCTGCCGTGGTCTGGGGCGCGGATAGCGAAATGAGCCAGCACGGACCCGAGGAGCATGTGACGCTCGCCTCCCTCGACGCCATCACCGCCCGGCTCGACACCTACCTCGCCGCGCTGGCGCGACACGCCAGACAGTAACCCATTTCCTCAAGCACGACGCACCGACGCCCGCAGTCCCCGGACCGCGGGCGTCTCGTTTTCCGTCCATTTCGTCCCGGACGTTGTCCGCATCCGGGATTGCGGGTTACACTGTGCCCAAACGAAGCGGATATACGAATGGACATCAAGGACTACATGGCCCTCACCGACCGCCTCGGCCCCAGCGCCTCGCGCAGGCGACTGGAGCGGCAGGCCCGGCACGCGGCGGACTTCTACAGCGAGGCGGGCCGCACCCACTTCCACATCGAAAACGTGGAGCTCATTCCCCGCGTGCTACGCGTCGTGCTGGACACGCTCGGCCTGCTTGATCGCGGCCACGCCAACAGCACCGCCTACACCGTCGAGCACGTCTCGCATGTTCTTCCCGCGCTGCCCCCGCAGTTCGACGGCTACCGCATCCTCCAGCTTTCGGACCTGCACCTCGACGGCATCCCCGACGGCGGGACACGCCTCGGGCACGCCCTCTCGGAACTGGAGTTCGACCTATGCGCGCTCACCGGCGACTTCCGCTTTCTGACAGTGCACGACTACGCGCCCCCGCTGCGCGTGCTCGCCGGGCTGGTGGACCAATTGGCCTGCGCCGACGGGATATACGGCATCCTCGGCAACCACGACTTTCTCGAAATGGTCCCCGAGATGGAGGCCATGGGCATCAGGATGCTCCTGAACGAAGGCGTGCGCATCCATCGGGAGCGCGCCGTGCTCACCCTCTGCGGCGTGGACGACCCGCACTACTACGGCTCCGACGACCTCGACCGCGCGCGGCGGGGTGTGGACCCGGACGCCTGCACCATCCTGCTCTGCCATTCGCCGGAACTCTACGCCGAGGCAGAGGAAGCGGGCTTCGACCTCTTCCTGTGCGGGCACACGCATGCCGGGCAGATATGCCTGCCCGGCGGCATTCCCCTCGTGACCAACGCCGCATGCCCACGCCGCTTCGCGCGGGGGGCGTGGCGGCACGGTGCGATGCTCGGCTACACCTCACGCGGGACCGGCGCGTCCGGCCTGCCGGTGCGCTTCTTCTGCCCGCCGGAGATCACCATCCACACACTGCGCCAGGGGAGCCGCTAGGTCCGGCGCGGCGCGGGCGCAGAGTTTTCGCCATGTCGAAGCGCAGCCCCCGCATCACGGCTCGTCGCCGATGCGCACGACCACATGGTGCGTATTGACGCCATCTTCCGAAGAATACGACCATTCGTCCACGTAGCGCGGGATGAGCAACAGCCCGCTTGCGCTCTCTCCCGGCTCCGGCTCTGGCACGGCTGCGGGGTCGAAGCCCTCCCCCCAATCCGAGAACCACATGGAGAGTTCCCCGGCATCCATGCACAGGCGTATGCCCATCATCCCGTCCTCGCCCTCGGCGTAGGCGTGGCGGACAATGTGCGCGCAAAATTCCAGCGCCACGCGCTCCATGCGGGATAAAAGCTCCGGGTTGGCGGCCACATGCACGTTCGCCCCGAAGAACCGACGCACGAAAAGCCCCGCGGCCGCGAGATGCTCCGTCCGTGCGGGGAGTTGCAGTTTCGCCTCTCGTGCGGATTCCATCATTCGTCCACCTGCCTGACGCGCACTTCGCGCATGCTTCTGACGGGATGACGTCAGGGAAGAAAGGTGCGCAGCCACCATTCGAAACTCAGCAGCGACCAGATGAACAGCCTGCGGTTGGTGCGGCCGTCGAGATGCTCGCCCACCAGATCGCGCACAGCCTTGCGGTCCAGATAGTCGAAGATGCGGGCTTCGTCGCCAAGGAGCATGGAGCGCACGTAGTCGATACTCTCGCCCTTGAACCACGAGGCGTCGGGCGCGGAGAAGCCCCGCTTCACGCCGCCGGCGACCTCCGGTGGGACCAGCCCGGCCATCATCCGCCGCAGCAGCAGCTTGCCATCGCGCGTACGTTCGAAATACCTGCGCAGCTTGCCCGGCTCGTTCTCGTTGATGCGCGACACCTCGCCAAGGTTGCCGAGCTTGAGCGACACGGGAAGCCGCATGGCGAAATCCACGAGGTCGTTGTCCAGAAAGGGAACCCGCGTCTCCAGCCCGTGCGCCATGGACAGCTTGTCCTCCACCACGAGCAGCCCGTGCAGGAAGGTCCTGGCTTCAAAGTATAGCGACCCGTTCACGTAGTCCTCTGGCGAAGAGAGGTCGCCGAGCCTGTCGCCAAACACATCGCGGAAGATGTCACGCGTCCAGACGTGGGAGACCTCGGCCCACACGGGAGCGAACACGCGCCGAAGCTGCGTGTTGGGGATGAGCCGCTGCCAGAAGAGGTAGTACTTGTCGACGTAGTCCTCGAAGGAGCTGTTGACCACGGCGCGGTAGTAGCGCCACGGGTAGCCGCCGAACAATTCGTCGCCCCCCGTGCCGGACAGGACGACCTTCACGAACTTTCCCGCCAGTTGCGCCACATAGAAGTTCGGGTAGCTCTGCCCCACCCTCGGCTCCTCCACGGCCTGCGCCAACCGTGGCATCACGCGCTCCATATCGCCCGCCTTGAGCACCATCTCGTAATGCTCCGTGCGGAAGCGGTAGGACATGAGTTCCGAGAGCTCGCGCTCGTCGTAGCCATACTCCAACCCGGATGCGGAATGCAGGTCGAAACCGCAGGTGAAGGTGCGCATGAACGGAAGCTCGCGCGCGGCCACGGCGGTGATCGCCCCGGAATCCATGCCGCCGGAGAGATACGCGCCCACGTCCACATCGCTCACCAGTTGCCGAACCACGGCCTGACGGAACAGCCGTTCCAGCTCCTCGGCGTATTCGCGCTCGTCCACGGAGCTTTCGGGTTCCCGGAAGTCGTAGTCCCAATAGCGCACCGGCTGAAGCGCCGCGCCCGGGCGGCGGACATCCACAACCGCCAGCGAGCCGGGCGGAAACAGCCGCACGCCGTCAAGAAGCGTCCGATCGGTGAACACATTCTGAAAAGTGAAGTATTCGAGGATGCATTCGAGGTCGATCTCGCGGCGCAGGGCGGGATGCGCCAGAAGGGCCTTCTGCTCGGACCCGAAGACCAGCGCGCCCCCGGCCATGCACCAGTACAGGGGCTTCACGCCGTAGCGGTCCCGCGCGAGGAGCAGGTGCCCTTCGCGGTTGTCCCACAGCGCAAGGGCGAACATGCCGTTGAAGCGTTCCACGGCCTGCGGCCCCCATACGGCCAGCGCGTGCAGGACCACCTCCGTGTCCGACCGGGAGCGGAACGACACGCCGAAGTCCTCCAACTCGGCCCGCAGTTCGCGGAAATTGTAGACCTCGCCGTTGTAGACGATGGTGAACCGCCCGTCCGGAGTGGTCATGGGCTGCCGACCGGCCGGAGAGAGGTCGATAATGGCCAGCCGCCGATGCCCCAGCCCCACCGGGCCGTCCATGAACACGCCCCGCCCGTCCGGCCCCCGATGCGCGAGGGAGTCGGTCATGCGCCGCAGCACATCCGGCACGACGGGGCGTCCGGAGAAGTCAACGGTTCCGCAGATTCCGCACATCCCAATCCCTCCGGTTCCGGAGCAGACTCACCGTCGGAAACGCTCAAGCCGTGGCCGCGTCGTTGCGACCCGTCACGCCCATTGCGGCCAGAAGCTCATCCACCACGCGACGCTGCTGGGCGGCGGTCATGCCCACGAACAGCGGCAGCGCGAGGCAGCGCGAGAAGACACGGCGGCCACCCTCCATGGTCCCGTGCAGTCTGCATCGGGGATTGTCGCGAAATACGGGCTGCATGTGCAGGGCGTAGGTTCCTATCTGCGCCTCGATGTTGTGCCGTCGCATGCGGGCCATGATCTCGTCGCGCCGTTCGACGAACACGCAGAAGCTCTGCCAGCCATGCGTCCCGCCCGGCGTGATCTCCGGTAGGGTCACGCCCGGCGCATCGGCCAGAAGTGCCACATACCCCGCAGCCAAGGCAGCCCGTTCCGCCAAAATGGCGTCAATGCGCTCCATCTGCGCCACGCCGATGGCCGCGAGCACGTCGGACAGCTTGAGATTCGTTCCTTCGCACGAAAAGCACATCCCGGTGGGAGAATCCGCATCCGCCACCATGCCGAAATGCTTGCAGGACCGCAGCCGCTCGGCAAGTTCGCCGTCGGACGTGGTGATCATGCCCCCCTCGCCGGTGGTCACGGTCTTGCGCGGATGCATGCTGAACACGGACACGTCGGCCAGACTGCCCACGCGCCGCCCGCCAAAGGTCGCCCCCAGAGCGCAGGCCGCGTCCTCGACGATGGTAATGCCCCGGTTGGACAGATGGGCGAGCTGCCCATAATCCAGTGGATTGCCGAAGATGGACACCGGCACCGCCACCCGGACGTTGGGACCGGCGGCCTCCTCCATGGCCCGGTAATCGACAAGCATCGTACGCGGGTCCACATCCACCAGCACCACATCCGCGCCGACGTTCAAAACGGCCAGCGCCGTGGCGGGATAGGTGAAGTCCGGCACCAGCACCTCGTCCCCCGGCCCCACGCCAAGGGTACGCAGCACCAGTTCCAATCCCGTGGTGCACGAGGTGGCTGCCACGGCATGGGTCGCCCCCGTGAACGCCGCCCACTGGGATTCCAGCTCCGCCGTCACCGGTCCCTCGGTCAGCTGCCCGCTGTCGAGCACGGCCAGCACCCGCTCCCGCACGGCGGCGGTCACGCAGGGCCGGGCCAATGGGATGCGATCCCCGTTGCCCTTTGGTTTACGCATTGCGCCGCCTCCTTTCGACTTCCTGCATATGCGAATTGCGCCACTGAACGAGCAGGCGCAGTCCTTCGTCGAGCGGAATCCCCGCCCTGAAGCCCAGTTCATCCTCGGCCCGCTTCGGGCAGCCCACCCGGTTACGGACGAAAGTCGTCCCGCCGGGGCGATATTCGATGTCGCAGTCCGCACCGGCCACAGCCAGCAGCCGTTCGGCCAGTTCACGAATGGACGTCTTCACGCCGGTTCCGACGTTGTAGAAGCGGTCCGTCACGTCGGCGGTCATGGCCGCGATGTTGGCGCGGGCGCAGTCCTCCACGTACACGAAGTCGTAGGCCTGCGTGCCGTCGCCGTAGACCACGGGGGCCTCGCCCCTATCCAGCCGGTCCAGAATCTTCATGATCACGGCGATGTAGGCCCCGTGGTAGTCCTGCCGTGGCCCGTAGACATTCATGTAGCGCAGCCCGGCGTAGTCGAAATGCCGCTCGCTACCGCGCCAGCGGTGGTGCAGGGCGCGGCACATGTGCTCGCCGGCGATCTTGGTCGCGCCGTAGAAATTGGTGTTGTTGTAGGGATGGTCCTCGGTCATCGGCTCGGCGACGGCGTCGCCGTACACCGAGGCGGACGAGGAATAGACCAGCCGCCGCACGCCGTTGTCGATCATCGCCTCCAGCACGTTGAACGTGCCGCCCACGTTCACCTCGAAGGCCGAACGCGGGTAGTCGTGGCAGTGCAGAAGCCACAGGGCCGCGAGATGGAACACCCCGTCGATGCCCTTCATGGCGGCGGAGAGGATATCCCGATGCATGATCTCGCCGCCCAACTCAAAGACGCGCACGCGCGGGTCGCGCAGGGCGTCGCGCAGGTTGTCCTCGCAGCCGCGCGTGAAGTTGTCGAATATCCTGACCTCGGCCACGTCCTCACGCGTCAGAAGGTCCACCACGTGCGACCCGATGAACCCCGCCCCGCCCACAACCAGAAACCGCTTTCCCCGAATATCCATAACGCGCAGTCCTCACGGTAGAATTTTGGAGATGGGTCGCATGCACCATAGCACAAGCGCACAGCGAGGGAAACGCCCCGAAGCAGGGAAATCGGCACGTTGCGAAAATCGCCCGAGGGCCGCACCCGGCTGGCGCAGGCACGCCCGGCGCACCGCCATGACCTACGCGTTCGCAAGACGTAGGTCGTGCCCAACACACGCGCCACGACAGCGATTCGGCATTGCGGCCCGCAGGGACGGTTTTTCGCCATCCGCCCCCGACAAATCTCAATATTTTTGCGCCATAGGATTGCGAAAGGCTTGATCGAATCGACTCGCAAGAGGTACAACACCCATTGTGCGACGTTGTCGCCTCGCGGACGGTTCCGCAGACGGCATACGACGCGGCGCACCGATTCACGACAGCACGAAACGACTGGCGGCCCCGCAGCCATCGGGGATCTTGTACGGTTGCCGCCTAGGCGACGGCCTTCCCGCAACGTCGACGAGGACAATATGGCACGCATCATCTATGGAGTCTGGGACGACATCGTCCACGACAACCGGGGCCTCGGTCCCTTCGAGATTCCCGAAGACCCCACCATGCAGGGCTTCGACGAATTCAATCAGGGCAACGCCATCAAGGCGTTCTTCGGCGACCGGGGCTTCTTCGTCTTCGAGCCGAACGTCAGCCTGATCGACGCGCTCTGGCGCTACATCGACAAGGCCGCCTCGGAATCCTGCGGCAAGTGTACGCCCTGTCGCATGGGCACCCGCCTCATCCGCGACATGCTCGACACGCTGCGTCGTGGCGAGGGTACCCCAGCCTTGTTCGACGAGATCGAACAACTCGCCCGACAAATCCGCATGACATCGCTGTGCGGCCTCGGCCAGACCTGCACCGTCCCCCTGCTGGCCGCGCTCGACCACTTCCGCGATCGGCTGGTGGAAGAGGCCGCAGGTTCCGCGCCGGAGCAGTACGGCATGGACTACGTCACCGCCCCGTGCATCGAGGCCTGCCCGGCCAAGGTCAACGTGCCCCGCTACATCGACTACATCAAGGACGGCAAGGTGGCGCACTCGCTTGGCGTCATCCTTCAGAAATACCCCATGGCCGCCACCTGCGGCCGCGTGTGCGTGCGCTTCTGCGAAATGGCCTGCCGCCGCAACCTCGTGGACGAGGCCGTGGGCATCAAAGTGCTCAAGCGCTACGTGGCGGACATGGAGCACGGCCTGTCCAGCAAGTGGTTCTCGCGCGATCTCATCTGCACCCCGCAGCCGGACCATCTCCGGGTCGCGGTGGTCGGCGCTGGTCCGGCCGGAATTTCCTGCGCCTACCACCTGCTGCTGCGCGGCTACCCCGTGGACGTCTTCGAAGCCAAGGACGAGCCGGGCGGCATGGCCGCAACGGGCATCCCCAGCTACCGCCTGCCCAAGGATGTCCTGCGCTCCGAGGCGGAAATCGTGGAGCGCCTTGGCGGCCAGCTTCTCTACAACCAGCGCATGGGCCGCGACTTCTCCCTCGACGGGCTTTTCGAGCGCGGCTACAAGGCCGTCTTCCTCGCGCTAGGCTGCGATCAGGCGCGCATGCTCGGCATCGAGGGCGAGGACGCCTCGCTCACCGGTTGCTTCACGGGCATCGACTTCCTGCTCAAAGTGCATGACTGTCTGCAAGGCGCGAACTGCATGACCCTCGACGGGCCCACGGTCATCGTCGGCGGCGGCAACGTGGCCATGGACTGCGCCCGTTCCGCCCTGCGCATGGGCGCAAGCGAGGTTCATATCGTCTATCGCCGCGCCGAACAGGATATGCCCGCCGACCATGAGGAAATCGAGGCCGCCCGCGAGGAGGGCGTCATCTTCCACTTCCTCACCGTCCCCACGCGCCTCGTCTCTGAAGGGGGAAGCGTGACCGGCGTGGAGATCGTGGACATGCAGCCGAACGGCACGGACGACCGGGGCCGCACCATCATGATTCCCGTCCCCGGCGCCGAACGCGTGCTGCCGTGCAAGGGCTTCATCGCCGCCATAGGCCAACAGGTGGACAAGGCGTCCATCACCGGCGAAGACGGCATCGGCTTCAACAAATGGGGATGCATCGAGGCGGACAGGACCACGCTGGCCACCGCACGCTCCGGCGTTTTCGCTGGGGGCGACTGCTTCTCCGGCCCGTCCACCATCATCAACGCCATGGCCAACGGCCTCAAGGCCGCCCGCTCCATCGACGACTATCTGCACTTCGGCCGCGTGCGCTTCTTCCCGCGCAGCCGCATGCGCAAGATCATCAACGATTTCAAGGTTCTGTCCAAGGAATGGATCGAAACACCCGTGGAAAACAAATACCGGGTGCAGGTCAAGGAACTCGATCCGGAACTGCGCAGAAGGCTCTTCAAGGAAGTCGAGGAACCGATCACCACGGAAGAGGCCTATCACGAGGCCGGGCGGTGCATGCGCTGCTACCGCATCTACTCGGTCATCACCGAATCCTCCGTGCCCGAATCGGCCCACTGATGCCCTTCACGACGACAAGAGAGCGAGACTGACATGCAAGCCACCATCAACGGCAAGACCGTCACCTTCGAGGAACACGACACCATCCTCGAAGCCGCCCGGCGCAACGGCCACTTCATCCCCACCCTGTGCGAACTGCACGACATCGACCACACGCCCGGCACGTGCCGCGTCTGCCTTGTCGAGATTACCCGCGCCGGAAACCGTGAACCGACCATCGTCACCTCCTGCAACACGCCCATTGAAGAAGGGATGGTCATCCGGACCAGAACCCAGAAGGTCCGCGAGATGCAGCGTCTGCAAGTGGAGTTGCTGCTGGCGGACCACGACCTCAACTGTGCCACCTGCACCCGCCATGGCGACTGCGAATTGCAGGACGTGGCGCAATTCGTGGGCTTGCAGCATTCCCGCTTCCACCGCGATGAATTTCCCCGCACCCGCATGGTGGACACCAGTTCCCCGGCCATCGTGCGCGACCTTGGCAAATGCATCCGCTGCTTCCGCTGCGTGGCCGTCTGCCGCAACGAACAGGGCGTGGACGCGCTGGTGGTGACCGGCTCCGGCCTCGAAACCGGCGTGGGCATGCGCGACAACCTGCCGCAGGGCGCTTCGGACTGCGTGACCTGCGGCCAGTGCATCCTCGTCTGCCCCACCGGCGCGCTGGGCGAAAAGGACGAGACCGAACGCGTCATCGACTATCTCTACGATCCGGACATCGTCACGGTCTTCCAGTTCGCCCCCGCCATCCGGGTGGGCTTCGGCGAGGAATTCGGCCTGCCCGCGGGCACCAACGTGGAGGGCCAGATCATCGCCGCCCTGCGCCAGCTTGGGGCGGACATCGTGCTGGACACGAACTTCGCGGCGGACGTGGTGATCATGGAGGAAGGCACGGAACTGCTCGGCAGGCTGCGCGAGGGCAAGCGCCCCACCTTCACCTCGTGCTGTCCGGCGTGGATCAACTTTGCGGAAAAGCACTACCCGGACATTCTGCCCTACCTGTCGTCCACCAAGTCGCCGCAGCAGTGCTTCGGCGTACTCGCCAAGACCTACCTGCCGGAGAAAATGGGCATCGACCCGTCGAAAATCCGCGTCATCTCCATCATGCCCTGCACCGCCAAGAAGGACGAAGCCGTCCGGCGCATGCTGCGCATAGGCGACACCCCCGAGGTCGACCTCGTGCTGACCACCCGCGAATTCGCGAGACTGCTCAAGCGCGAGGGCGTGGACCTGCGCAGCCTCGATCCCTCGACCTTCGACAATCCCTACATGAGTGCCTACTCCGGTGCGGGGGCCATCTTCGGCACCACCGGCGGCGTCATGGAAGCCGCCGTGCGGACCATGTACAAAGTTCTGAACGGACACGAGCTTGAAGGCGTGGTCATCGACCCCCTGCGCGGATTCGAGCCGGTGCGTACCGCCACGGTGGACCTCGGCGGCGACATCGGCACGGTCAAGCTGGCCATGTGCCACGGCCTCAAGGGCGTACGGACCATCGTCGAGGACGTCCTCGCCGGGCGGGCGGACTTCGACTTCATCGAGATCATGGCCTGCCCCGGCGGCTGCGTCGACGGCGGCGGGCACCTGCGCAGCAAGAAGCACTACCAGCTGCACGCCCGCAAGCGCCGCGACGCCATCTACGACATCGACCGCACCAAACCCGTGCGCCAGTCGCACAACAACCCGCAGGTCCAGCGCCTCTACGAGGAATTCCTCGGCGAGCCGCTCTCCGAGCGCGCCCACGAGCTACTGCACACCCGCTACATCAGGCGGAAGAAGGAAATCAGCCAGACCATTCACGACATCTGGCGCGAGATCACCATGTCCACCCTCGTGCACAGCGAGTTCGACTCCACCGCCGCCCAAAGCTGTCCCAACGGCTTCCAGACCTCCCGCAAGGGACGCAACAGCGGCTCCTGAGCCTGACTGATCCTGAAACGACAAAAGGCTGCGCATGACCTTCCGGTCATGCGCAGCCTTTTGCATTGGCGCGGGGCAGTTCCCCACGCCAACGGCCCGCCCGTCGCGCGATCAGTCCTCGCGACTGGTGAAATTCTTAAGCACCTTGTAGGTGATCTGCTCGTTGGTGGCGACCAGTACCTCAACGCGCGCGCCCTTGTACCCAAAGGTCCGCGAGGCGCTCAGATCATACTCCACGTCGTGATTCATGACCGACCTCTCGCTTCCCCATGTCTCGACATACGAAAAGCGGAGACGATCGCCCACGCGCCCCGTATAGATAAGCTGCATCTTCCTGAATTCCGAGGTGAAGCACGCACGATCCTCAACCTCATACTGCGCATCATAGGACACCGCCGCGTTGAGTGCCGTAACCACATCAATCTCGCCGGGCACGTCGTTGCGGATGGACAGACCACTGATGGGATCTGCGGCCGGGTTCCTCGACACCTTCGTGTTGACTCCAGATGAACTGAAATACGTTCTACGCGAATCGTACCCCACCTGCTTGTAGAACCCCTCGGGGATGACGTATGCCACACCACCACAGGTCTCGAGCACATGAAGATGCTTGACCATCAGTCCCCGCTCATGCAGAAGCACGCTCTCGCCAATCCAGACTGTTCTTTCCTGATTCGTGAGCGGCCAGTCCCGATTGACGCTATGAGGAACATAGTTGTTGCGCATGGTAGCGCAACCGGACAGCAAAGCCATCAACATCACAGCAACACAAAGCCTCGTCCCTTGTCCACTCATACTATCACCCGGGTTTCAGATACGTAGACGCATCAATACAAGCGTATCGTTTGAAACACATGGGCCTATCAGTCGAATCTGTCAAGTCAGTGCCCTTGCATGACATCTCGCATCAGTCCTAGCCGGTCGAGCGCTATTCAGGTCAATCGCGTCGTCTATTCGTTCGTCGGGGACTTGCCCTCATTTCGTGGCGCGGCGCGGAAGAGCACACCGTATCAGCATACTTTCGCTTTGCGGGCACTTCCCCCGCGCGCTTTCAACTATGGGGATGATTGTCAGACAGCACTCCACGTCCATGCGCCATCATCCGGAAGGCGCCCACCAGCACGCCGTCGAACGAGACTCTTGACGCACCCGAGTTTCGAATCGTCACAAGTATAATCATGATTGAAATTTAACCGTGATTATGAAAACCTGACCGCGCTCCGAGAATGAAACTCGAACGCCCGTACGGGCAGGTAGCATCTGCCCCCAACACGATTTAACGCCCCAGAGGACAAAAGAAATGCCTTGTTATGAATTTGAAGGATTGGTTCCGGTTGTCCATCCCACGGCCTACGTCCACCCGACCGCCGTACTGATCGGCGATGTCATCGTTGGCGCGGATGTCTACATCGGCCCCTGTGCGTCCTTGCGCGGCGACTACGGCCGCCTGATCGTGAAGCAGGGATCCAATGTGCAGGACGGCTGCATCATGCACGGCTATTGCGACGTGGACACCATTGTCGAGGAGAACGTGTCCGTTGGACATGGTGCGATTCTGCACGGCTGCGTCATCAGGCGGAATTGCCTTGTCGGCATGAATTCCGTGGTGATGGATGGCGCGGAGATCGGAGAGGAAAGCATCGTTGCTGCCATGAGCTTTGTCAAAGCGGGCTTCAAGGGCGCGTCCCGTCAGTTGCTGGTGGGTTCCCCGGCGAAGGAGCTTCGACAGGTGACGGACAGGGATATGCACTGGCACGGGCTGAACATTCAGGAATATCAGGCTCTGGCTGGCCGTTCTGCGCGGTCAATCAAGGAAGTGCAGCCCCTCGCCGAAATGGAACCCAACCGCCCCCACCTGGCCGGAGTCACCGACGTCCAGCCGAAGATGTAGCTGAAGTAGCCCCACTGCGGGGCTTTTCTCGAACCCCAATTCGGAGTGGATGGGCAGACAGGACAGATCGGAGCGACTTCAATTTCCTTTGAAGTGCGTCCAGTGGGTCATCGATGTATGGTCATCCACTTCGGATTGGCGGGGATCACCTCTCTACTCGCCTGATGCGGTCTTTAATTGCCAGACATGCCAAGCTGATCCTGCTACGGAGTTGTGGAAACGGAGTTAAGCCACTATCCTGACGAACAAACAGGGGAAGTGGATGAGCAGGAATCGCAGGACGTACGATGCGGAGTTCAAGTGGAATGCCGTTCAGATGGTCGAAGAATCGGGACGGGCGGCGTCCGAGGTTGCGCAGAGCCTCGGGATTGGAGTAGATCTCATCTATCACTGGCGGCGCGAGATGCTCGGACAAGGGCACATCGGATTTCCGGCCCAGGGCAAAGAGGCCCTCACGGATGAGCAGCACAGGATTCGGGAACTAGACCGGGATATATTAAAAAAGCATTGGCCATCTTCAGCAAGGCACCGAAATGAAATTCTGTTTCATCAGGGACCACCGCTCGCAGTTTTCGATGAAGAGGATGTGCCACGCGCTCAAGGTTTCCCAAAACGGATATTATGGCATGGATAGGCCGCAGGCCGTCACGGCGGACCGCCGAGACGACACGGCTGCGTCATCGAATTTTCCAACTCTACGAAGAGCATTCGGGATGCGTCGGCAGCCCCATGATCACTGCCGATCTGCGTGCGGAGACCGAATTTCGGCATGTAAGTCGGCAGCGGGGTGCTCGGCACATGCGGCAGCTCGGATTGCGCTGCCAGACCTCTCGCCGATTCGTCGTGACGACGGACTCGAAGCATGCCGAACCGATTGCTCCCAACCTGCTCAATCGAGACTTCACGGTATCCGCCCCCAACACCGCTTGGGTCACAGATATCACCTATCTCAAGGTCGGCCGGAAATGGCATTATCTCACGGTTTTCATCGACCTGTTCTCGCGCATTATCATTGGGTGGGACTTGAGCGATTCGCTCGAAAGACATTCGGCCATCAGGGCTTTTCACAAGGCCCTTGCGCGAAGGAAGCCGTCACCCGGCCTTCTGGTCCACAGCGACAGGGGCATTCAGTTCGCCAGCTACGATTTTCGAGCGGACCTGAAACGGCATGGCTGCGTCCAGAGCATGAGCCGCAAAGGGAATTGCTGGGACAACGCCGTGGCAGAATCCTTCTTCCACACCCTTAAGACCCAATTCATCCGACATCGGCGGTTTTCAGACCGTCTTGAGACGGAACTGGCGTTGTTTCAATACATCGAGGCCTACTACAACCGAAGGCGAAGACATGCCTCAAATGGCTGGATGTCGCCCGCCGAATTCGAAAAGCATCTCGTCACGAAAAGTGGCTTAACTGGTGGTCCACTTTTGTGTGGCAGGATCATGCTAATATTGACTTTTAAAAGTAACTGGTTATCTATTACATTGTGAGCGCATGTGGAGTTACTATGAGCAATGCAAAGAAGCCCGGAGAAAAGTGTCCGCGGTCCGGACAATATGAAATCGTCGGTCCTAGGGGCGGAAAAACGGGGGAAGAACGTACAATCGTAAAGGGCGAACCGATGCCCCCAACGCCCAAAGCGGGCCAAGGCTACGTAATTACGGATCCCACAAAGAACAAAAGCGGGAAATAAGTACAACTAACCGCGCTCACAGGCCTCGAAAGAGGCCTTTCACTTCCACTGCTAACCTAGTACTCAACTAACCCCTTCGCGCGCACCCAACCGCCCCACTGAGGTAGCCCCCATTTTGATCGGACACCCCAGGCAACCTAGGAGGTAGTGCTGGAGGTATGTCCAGAGATAGTGCTAACGAGTATCCCACGGTCGAAATCGTGCAGACGATTCAACGACGGCGTTGGA
>NZ_JAATJA010000005.1 GCF_011927665.1 Desulfobaculum xiamenense | reverse complement strand
TCCAAGTACGGCTTCCCCGGCGACGAGATCCCGATCGTGCGCGGTTCCGCTCTGAAGGCCCTTGAGGCTGACACTGCCGCTGATCCGGCTGTCACCCCCATCAAGGAACTGCTGGATGCTTGCGATAGCTACATCCCGCAGCCCCAGCGCGAGATCGACAAGCCGTTCCTGATGCCCATCGAAGACGTGTTCTCCATCTCCGGCCGCGGCACCGTCGTGACTGGTCGTGTCGAGCGCGGCGTGATCAAGGTTGGTCAGGAAGTTGAGATCGTGGGTATCCACGACACCACCAAGACCACCTGCACTGGTGTTGAGATGTTCCGCAAGCTGCTCGATCAGGGCGAGGCCGGCGACAACATCGGCGCACTGCTGCGCGGCGTGAAGCGTGACGATGTCGAGCGCGGACAGGTTCTGGCCGCTCCCGGCTCCATCACCCCCCACCGCAAGTTCAAGGCCGAAGTGTACGTCCTGAACAAGGAAGAGGGCGGACGCCACACCCCGTTCTTCTCGGGTTACCGTCCCCAGTTCTACTTCCGCACCACCGACATCACCGGCGTGGTTACCCTTGCCGAGGGCGTCGAGATGGTCATGCCCGGCGACAACGCCACCTTTGCTGTCGAGCTGATCGCTCCCATCGCCATGGAGAAGGGCCTTCGCTTCGCCATTCGCGAGGGCGGTCGTACCGTCGGCGCCGGTGTTGTTTCCGAAATCGAGGAGTAAGTCATGGTTTCCATGCAGAGCGATCGCATCAGAATCAAGCTGAAAGCGTACGACTACAGGATTCTGGACAAAGCCGTTGCCGAGATCGTCGACACGGCCCGGAATACCGGCGCCAGCATTGCGGGCCCGATCCCTCTTCCGACCAACATTCACAAGTACACTATCCAGAAGTCCGTGCATGTTGATAAGAAGTCCCGGGAACAGTTCGAAATGCGCGTGCACAAGCGCCTGCTCGATATTCTCGAGCCCACGCAGCAGACCGTGGACGCCCTGGGCAAGCTCAGCCTGCCTGCAGGCGTCGATGTTGAAATCAAACTCTAGAATGAGGATATCATGATGGCTAAGACGCTTGGCATCATGGGCCGCAAGCTGGGTATGACCCGGATCTTCGGCGATGACGGCACGGCTATTCCCGTCACGGTCATCGCTGCGGGCCCCTGCCCTATCCTTCAGAAGAAGGAAGACGCGACCGATAAGTACGCCGCTCTTCAGATCGGCTTCGAACAGATTGAGGAGAGCAAGGCCAACAAGCCCGCCAAGGGGCATATGGCCAAGGCCGACCGCGGTTTCTACCGCAACCTCAAGGAGATCCGTCTGGACTCCGTCGAGGGTTACGAACTCGGTCAGGATCTGACCGTTGAAATATTCCAGCCCGGCGATAAGGTGAAGGTTTCCGGAACCTCCAAGGGCAAGGGCTTCCAGGGCTTCATGAAGCGCTGGAACTTCCGTGGACTTCCCGCTTCTCACGGCGCGGAAAAGGTCCATCGTGCCCCTGGTAGCGTTGGTCAGTGCGCATGGCCCTCCAAGGTGTTCAAGGGCAAGAAGATGGCTGGTCAGATGGGCAACAAGAAGGTCACTTGCATCAACGTGGAAGTGCTGGATGTTCGTCCCGAGGACAATCTGATCATCCTCAAGGGTCAGGTGCCCGGTCCCAAGAACGGCCTTGTGATGGTCCGCAAGCAGTAATGAGGATGAAATCATGGCTGTTTTGAAAATATACGACCAGGAAAAGAAAGAAGTGGGCGAGCTTAGCCTCGCTCCCGAGGTGTTCGAGGTTCCGGTCCGCCCGGAAATTCTCAACCTCGTGGTCCGTGCCCAGCGCGCGTCTCAGCGTGCAGGCACCCATCTTGTAAAGAACCGCGCTCTTTGCAGCGGCGGTGGTGTGAAGCCCTGGCGCCAGAAGGGCACCGGCCGCGCTCGTGCCGGCTCCCTGCGCAGCCCCCTGTGGAAGGGCGGCGGCACCGTGTTCGGTCCTCAGCCGCGCAGCTACGAGTTCAAGGTGAACAAGAAGGTTCGCCGTCTCGCTCTGCGTATGGCCCTGTCTTCCAGGGTTGCCGAGGACGGCATGCTCGTGCTCAAGGGCTTCGAACTGAAGGAAGCCAAGACCAAGGAATTCGCGCAGATCATGAAGAATCTCGGTCTCAAAAAGGCCTTGATTGTTACCAGTGACGAAGATAAAATTCTGAGTCTTTCTGCCCGTAACATCCCCGGTATCACCATCCTTCAGCAAGACCAGCTCAATGTCTACGACGTGCTCCGGCACCACCAGCTCATCATGCTGGCTGACGCCGCCAAGGCCGTCGAAGAGAGGTTGAAGTAATGGAATACACGAAGGTTATCATCAAACCGCTGATCTCTGAGAAGGCAGCCATGCTCCATGAGGACACCAATCAGGTGCTCTTCTACGTGCATCCCGATGCCAACAAGATCGAGATCGCCAAAGCGGTTGAGAAGGCATTCGATGTGAAGGTTGCGGGCGTGAATGTCATTCGGCGCCGCCCCCGTCCCCGCACTCGTTTCGGTCGTCGTGTCGGTGTCGAGTCCGGGTACAAGAAGGCTTATGTCACCCTGGCCGAGGGTCACAAGATCGAACTGTTCGAAGGAGTCTAGGCATGGCTGTGCGCAAACTGAAACCCACTTCCGCGGGTCGGCGCTTCCAGACGATCTCCACCTTCGAGGAGATCACCTGCACGACGCCTGAGAAGTCCCTCACCGAGGGCCTGAATAAGAAGAGCGGTCGCAACCACTTCGGTCGAGTGACCTCCCGCCGTCGCGGCGGCGGTCACAAGCGCCTGTACCGCATCATCGACTTCAAGCGCGACAAGCGTGACATTCCGGCCAAGATCGCTACCATCGAGTACGATCCTAACCGTAGTGCCCGCATTGCCCTGCTGAACTACGCCGATGGCGAGAAGCGCTACATCCTCGCCCCCGTCGGCATCAAGGTCGGCGATGTGGTGATGGCTGGCGATACCGCCGACATCAAGCCCGGCAACGCCCTGAATCTCGCCAAGATTCCGGTCGGTACCGTTGTTCACAACATCGAGCTGCACCCCGGCCGCGGCGGCCAGTTCTGCCGCGCCGCTGGCACCTACGCCCAGCTCGTCGCCAAGGAAGGCAAGTACGCCCTGCTGCGTATGCCCTCCGGCGAAGTGCGCAACGTGCTGTCTTCCTGCGTCGCCACCATCGGCCAGGTTGGCAACATCCAGCACGAGAACATCACGCTCGGCAAGGCCGGTCGTGCTCGCTGGATGGGCAAGCGTCCTGAGGTTCGCGGCGTTGCGATGAACCCGGTCGACCATCCGTTGGGTGGTGGTGAGGGTCGCAGCTCCGGCGGTCGTCATCCCGTTACCCCCTGGGGTAAGCCGACCAAGGGCTACAAGACCCGTAACAAGAAGAAACCTTCTTCCCGGCTCATTGTTAAGCGCCGTGGTGAGAAATAGGAGTTGTCATGCCTAGGTCGCTGAAAAAGGGTCCTTTCATTGATGACCACCTGATGCATAAGGTAGTTAAGGCCGGCGAGACGGGCGACCGTCGCGTAATCAAGACCTGGTCGCGTCGCTCCACGATCTTCCCCGAAATGGTTGGTCTGACTTTCGCCGTGCACAATGGCCGCAAGTTCATTCCCGTGTTCGTGAGCGAAAACATGGTCGGGCACAAGCTCGGCGAATTCGCCCCGACCCGGACTTTCTTCGGCCATGCTGCTGACAAGAAGAGCAAGGCCAAACGATAGGGAGAAGGTGACTTCGATGGAAACCAGAGCTGTTGCCAAATACATGCACATCTCCGCCCGCAAGGCCCGCCTCGTTGCTCGCAACGTCGAGGGTATCCGCGTGGAAGATGCTATCAATATCCTGACTTTTACGCCCAAGAAGGCCGCGAAGCTGATCAACAGGGTGCTGCACTCCGCAGTGGCCAATGCTGAGCAGACCGGGGTGGAAGTCGATAACCTGGTTGTGAAGCAGGTGGTCGTCAACGAGGGTCCGTCCCTCAAGAGGATCATGCCTCGTGCCATGGGGCGCGCGAACCGTATCCTGAAGCGGACCAGCCACATCACCGTGGTTGTGGCCGAGGCCTAAGGAGGCAGATGTGGGTCACAAAGTACATCCCTACGGATTCCGGTTGGGGTACAACAAGAATTGGCTGTCCCGCTGGTTCGCGAAAAAGGACTATGCGGACAACGTCTTCGAAGACGACAAGATCCGTAAGTACGTTAAGAAGAAACTCTATCACGCCGGTATTTCCCGCCTGGAGATCGAGCGCGCTGGCGGTAAGATCCGCCTGATCATCTTCACTGCCCGCCCCGGTATCGTCATCGGTCGCAAGGGTATTGAGATCGAGAAGATGCGCGGCGAGCTGCGCCAGAAATTCGGCCGCGAGTTCTCCATTGAAGTGAACGAGGTGCGTCGTCCTGAGACGGACGCCCAGCTCGTCGCCGAGAACATCGCTCTGCAGCTTGAGCGTCGCGTCGCTTTCCGCCGTGCCATGAAGCGCACGGTGAGCATGGCTCGCAAGTTCGGCGCAGAGGGCATCAAGATCGGCTGCGCCGGCCGCCTGGCTGGTGCCGAGATCGCCCGCAGCGAATGGTATCGCGAAGGCCGTGTGCCGCTGCACACCCTGCGCGCCGATCTGGACTATGGCTTTGCCGAGGCCAACACCACCTACGGTGTCATCGGCGTCAAGGTCTGGATCTTCAAGGGTGAAATTCTGGATCAGGAAGGTGAATAGTCATGCTTTCCCCGAGAAAAACGAAATTCCGCAAGCGCCAGAAGGGCCGTCTGCGTGGCATGGCCACCCGCGGCAATACTGTTGCTTTCGGTGAAATCGGCCTGAAGGCTCTTGAGCACGGCAAGCTGACCAACCAGCAGATCGAAGCCGCCCGTGTGGCCATGATGCGCCACATCAAGCGTGGCGGTCAGGTCTTCATCCGGATCTTCCCGGACCAGGTCTTCACCTCCAAGCCTGCCGAAGTTCGTCAGGGTAAAGGTAAGGGTGCTCCTGCTGGCTGGTACGCTCCCGTCAAGCCTGGCAGGGTTATGTATGAAATCAAGGGCGTCGACCTGGCTACGGCCAAGGAGGCCCTGGTCAGGGCGGCTCACAAGCTGCCCATCAAGACCGCCATTGTCGTCAGGGAGGGCCTGTAAATGACTGCCAAGGAACTCAGGGAACTCTCCGTTTCCGAGCTCAATGAGAAACTCGGCGAGTTTCGGCAGGAGCTGTTCAACCTTCGTTTTCAGCACGCCACGGCCCAGCTGGAAAATACCCAGCGCATTCCCGAGGTGAAGAAGATCATCGCTCGGATTCTCACGATCCTTTGCGAAAAGGAAACTGGAGCGTAAGTCATGGCTGAAGAGAAGAAGTCCAACAAGCGCGTGCTGACCGGCGTTGTTGTCTCCGACAAGAATGACAAGACCATCGTTGTTCGCGTTGAGACTCTGGTCCAGCATCCCCTGCTGAAGAAGTACATTCGTCGCCGTAAGAAGTTCATGGCACACGATCCCAACAACGATTGCGGGATCGGCGATAAGGTGCAGATCATCGAGCACCGCGCCCTGAGCGCCCGCAAGCGGTGGCATCTCCTCAACATCGTTGAAAAAGCGATCTAGGAGCTGAACAATGATCCAGGTCGAAACCAGACTCGACGTTGCCGATAACTCCGGCGCCAAGAAGGTTGCCTGCGTGAAGGTTCTCGGCGGCAGCCGCCGTCGCTATGCCTCCGTCGGTGATATCATCGTGGTGTCCGTGAAGGAAGCAATGCCCCATTCCAAGGTGAAGAAGGGCGATGTCATGAAGGCCGTCGTCGTTCGTACCACCAAGGAAGTCGGTCGTCCGGACGGCACCTACATCAAGTTCGATACGAACTCCGCCGTTCTGCTCAACAAGCAGAACGAGCCCGTGGGTACCCGTATCTTCGGACCCGTAGCACGCGAGCTGCGCCAGAAGAACTTCATGAAGATCGTCTCCCTGGCGCCTGAAGTGCTGTAGAGGAAAGCCCCATGAAGAAATTCAAGATCCGCAAAGATGACAAAGTGATGGTCATCGCTGGTAAGGATAAGGGGAAGGTGGGCAAGGTGCTCAAGATCATGCGCAAGAAGGACACCGTCCTTGTTGAGCAGGTCAACATGGTTAAGCGCCACACCAAGGCCAACCCCTATACCCAGCAGGCCGGCGGCATCGTCGAGAAAGAGGCGCCCATTGCCATTTCCAATGTGGCCCTCATTTGCGACGCTTGCACCAAGCCGACCCGCGTGGGTTACAAGCTGACCGCAGACGGACAGAAAGTCCGCTTCTGCAAAAAGTGCAACGAAATCATCGATTAGGGGAGCATCCATGACTCGACTTGAGAAAGTATATATGGAGAAGGTTGCTCCCGCCCTGCAGAAAGAGTTCGGGTACAAGTCGCCCATGCAGCTGCCTCAGCTGAAGAGCATTTGCCTGAACATCGGCCTGGGCGAAGCCAGCCAGAACAACAAGCTCATCGAGGACGCCGTGAATGAGCTGAGCCGCATCGCCGGCCAGCACGCGGTGCCCACCCGAGCCAAGAAGTCCATCGCAGCCTTCAAGCTGCGTGAGGGCATGGCCATCGGCTGCCGGGTCACTCTGCGTGGAGATCGCATGTGGGACTTCTTCGACAAGCTGGTCAACATTGCTCTGCCTCGCGTTCGCGACTTCCGGGGTATCCCGGATCGCGGATTCGATGGCCGCGGCAACTTTACCCTGGGCGTGAAGGAGCATACGATCTTCCCCGAGATCGAGATCGACAAGGTCGAACGCGTGAAGGGCATGAACGTGACCGTCGTGACCAGCGCCGGCACCGACAAGGAAGGCAAAGTCCTGCTGGAAATGCTGGGCATGCCTTTCAAGAAGTAATGGAGGAGCGAAGTGTCTCGTAAAGCTCTCATGAATAAGGCCAGTGAGAAACCTAAGTTCTCGGCTCGTGCCTACAACCGCTGCCCCATCTGCGGACGCCCCCGGGCTTTTATGCGGAAATTCGGCATCTGCCGTATTTGCTTCCGTAACAAGGCTCTCTCCGGCGAACTGCCGGGTGTCCGCAAGTCCAGCTGGTAAGGAGAACCACAATGTCTGTGATTGATCCCATTGCGGATATGCTGACCCGCGTGCGCAACGCCTACCAGGCGCTGCACCAGGAGGTCCTCATCCCCAGATCCAACGTGAAGCTCGCCATCGCGGGCATCATGAAGGAAGAGGGTTATATTGCCGACTTCAGCGACGAGGGCCGCAATATCCGTGTTGTCCTCAAGTACGCTGACGGCCGCCCGCTGATCGAGGGACTTAAGCGCATCAGCAAGCCCGGTCGCAGGGTTTACGTTGCCTCCACCGAGATTCCCCGTGTTCAGAACGGCCTCGGTATCTGCGTGCTCTCCACCTCTCACGGAGTGCTCGAAGGCAACGTGGCGAAAGAAAAGAACGTCGGCGGCGAACTGCTGTTCGAAATCTGGTAGTGAGGAAGGAACATGTCGAGAATCGGTAAAAAGCCCGTCGCCATCCCCTCGGGGGTGGAAGTTACGATCGGCAAAAGCCAGGTTGATGTGAAGGGCCCTAAGGGCTCCCTCTCCACGCCGCTGCACGAGAAGATCGAGGTCAAGGTCGAAGGTTCGGACATCGTTGTCACCCGTGTTGACGACTCCCGACTCGCCCGTGCCCAGCACGGACTGCGCCGCACCCTCCTCTTCAACATGGTCGAGGGTGTGACCAAGGGCTTCCAGAAGCAGCTCGAGGTCATCGGCGTGGGTTACAAGGTCAACGTCCAGGGCGACACCGTCGTGCTGAACGTGGGCTTCTCCCACCCCGTGGAGTTTCGTCTGCCTGCCGGCATCGAGGCCAAGGCCGAGGGTACCAAGCTCACCATCTTCGGCAGCGATAAGCAGCTGGTTGGTGAAGTGGCCGCCCGCATCCGCCGCGTGCGCAAGCCTGAACCCTACAAGGGTAAGGGTATCAAGTACGCTGACGAGGTCATCCGCCGCAAGGCCGGTAAGTCCGCCAAAAAGTAGGGTGATAGCATGAAAATGACCAAAGAGCAGGCGCGCAGCCGCAGAAAGATCCGCATCCGCAAGAAGATCAGCGGTACCCCGGATCGTCCGAGACTCTGCGTCTTCCGCTCCAACCTGCATATCTACGCGCAGCTCGTTGACGACGTCACGGGCACCACTCTGGCTGCCGCCTCTACCCTGGGACTGAACAGGAAGGCCGGCGAAACCCTGAAGTGCAACAAAGATGGTGCTTCCAGGGTTGGTCAGGAGATCGCGAAGCTGGCTAAGGAACAGAATATCGAAAGCGTTGTCTTCGACCGCGGTGGATACATCTACCACGGCAAGATCAAGGCTTTGGCCGACGGCGCCCGAGAGGCCGGGCTTAAATTCTAAGACTGCGGAAGGTAACAATGGATAAAAGCCCACGCAGAGACTCCCGCAAGGAGCAGCAGGAAGAACTCGGCCACGTCGAGAAGCTTGTCTACCTCAATAGGGTAGCCAAGGTTGTCAAGGGCGGCCGCCGTTTCAACTTCAGCGCGCTTGTGGTTGTTGGCGACGGAAAGGGTTCCGTCGGTTACGGTCTCGGCAAAGCTGTGGAGGTCCCCGAGGCCATCCGCAAGGCAACCGAGAAGGCACGCAAGTCCATGAAGCAGGTCGCCCTCATCGACGGCACCCTGCCTTACGAGACCCTCGGCCGCTTCGGCGCCGCTCGAGTCGTTCTCAAGCCCGCTTCCAAGGGTACCGGCATCATCGCCGGCGGCCCGGTGCGTGCAGTCATGGAAGCTGTTGGTGTTCACGATATCCTGACCAAGGCCATCGGCACCAGCAACCCGCACAACGTTCTTAAGGCGACCCTTGAGGGCCTTCATTCCCTGCGCAGCGCTAAGGAAGTTTCCGAGATGCGCGGCAAGGCCCTTGAGACCCCCAGGAAGTAGAGGGAGCGACATGGAAAAGATCAAAGTCAGACTCGTTCGAAGCTTGATCGGCTGCACTCCCCAGCAGCGCAAGTGCGTTGCTGCTCTGGGTCTTCGCAAGATCCGCCAGGAGAACGAGCTTCCCAAGAACGAAAGCACTCTCGGTCAGATCGCCGCGGTGTGTCATCTTGTTGAGGTGGTTGAATAATGAGACTTCACGAATTGTACCCCTTTCCTGAAGAGCGCCAGAGCAGAAAGCGCATCGGCAGGGGCTATGGTTCCGGCTGGGGCAAGACCTCCGGCAAGGGCCACAAGGGACAGAATGCCCGTTCGGGCGGCGGCGTGCCCGCCAGATTCGAGGGCGGCCAGATGCCTCTGGCCCGTCGTCTGCCCAAGCGCGGTTTCAAGAATCCCTTCCGTGAGGCCTACGAGGCTGTAAACCTGGACAGGCTCCTTGCCGCTTTCGAGGGCAAGGCCGAAATCACCATCGACGACATCTACGCCCGTAAGCTGGTCAAGGCCGGCTCTCTGGTGAAGATCCTCGGCGACGGCGAGGTCAAGACTGCAGTGGTGGTCGAGGCTCATCGGTTCAGCAAGTCCGCTCAGGAAAAGATTACCGCCGCTGGCGGCACCGCCAAGGCGCTTGAAGGGTAAATAAAAGTGGCGCTTACTGGGGTTGAGAATCTCGCCAAGTTACCGGAGTTGAAGAAGAAGCTCCTGTGGACGTTCCTGCTGTTGGCGGTGTACCGGATCGGCATTCACGTGCCGACTCCGGGCGTCGACACGGTGGCGCTTCAGGATTTCTTCGATAGCGTTCAGAACACCCTGTTCGGTCTGTTCGACATGTTCTCGGGTGGAGGGTTGAGAAACCTCTCCATCTTCGCCCTGGGTATCATGCCCTACATCTCCGCATCGATTATCATTCAGCTGCTGACCGTGGTCAGCCCCGAGCTGAAGCGACTGTCGAAGGAGGAAGGGCAGGCCGGACGCAAAAAGATCACCCAGTACACCCGCTACGGAACGGTGCTCATCACCATCGTGCAGGGTCTGGGTATCGCAATCGGTTTGGAGAGCATGACCAGCCCCACCGGCGCTCCCGTGGTTCTGGACGCAGGCTGGGCCTTCCGTCTGGTGACCATTATCACCCTCACCGCCGGTACAGTACTGATCATGTGGATCGGCGAGCAGATAACCGAGCGGGGTATCGGCAACGGCATCTCGCTCATCATCTTCGCCGGTATCGTGGCCGGGTTCCCCGGTGCGGTCGTCAAATCCTGGCGGCTCATGACCACGGGCGAGATGTCCCTGTTCATTCTGCTCCTGATATTGGCCCTCATGGCCGCTGTGTTGGCGATCATCGTCTACATGGAACGCGCGCAGAGGCGCATTCCCATCCAGTACGCAAAACGTATGATGGGACGCAGGATGTACGGTGGACAGACCACCCATCTGCCGCTGCGAGTGAACACCGCAGGTGTGATTCCGCCCATCTTCGCCTCCTCGATCCTCATGTTCCCGGCCACGCTGGCGAACTTCTCGAGGGCCGAGTGGGTGCAGGAGGTCTCCGCTTGGTTCAGTCCGTCCTCGGTTCTGTACAATGTGCTGTATATTGGAATGATAGTGTTCTTCTGCTTCTTCTATACGGCAATCATTTTCGATCCGAAGGATATCGCGGAGAACATCCGCAAGCAGGGCGGTTTCATTCCCGGCATTCGTCCCGGCGCCAAGACCCACGAGTACATCGATCGGGTTCTGTCCAGGATCACGCTGTGGGGTGCCTGCTACATCTCCGCCGTCTGCGTCCTGCCGATGTTGCTCATCAGCCAGATGCACGTGCCGTTCTATTTCGGCGGCACCAGTCTGCTGATCGTCGTCGGCGTGTCGATGGACTTCATGTCCCAGATCGAGTCTCACCTCATCAGCCGTCAGTATGAGGGCTTGATGGGCAAGAGCAAGATCAAGGGTCGGCGGTAGACAATTGAAAAAGTTTCGCGGAATCTTCTTGAAGAACGATGCGGAGATCGCTCTCCTGCGGGAGGCGAACCGCATCGTATCCGTGATACTTGACGAAATGGGCGCAGCTGTGCGGCCTGGTCTTACGACCATGCGCTTCGAGCAGATCGCCCAGGACATGTGCAGGAAGTTCGGCGTCGTGCCCGCCTTCCAAGGCTACGGCGGCTTTCCCTACGCACTGTGCTGTTCCGTCAACGAACAGGTCGTTCATGGATTCCCGTCAAATCGGGTGCTGGAGGAGGGCGATATCGTCACCTTCGACATGGGCGTCATCTACGACGGATTCTACGGGGACTCCGCCCGCACGTTCGGTGTGGGCGAGATTCCCGACGAGACACAGCGGCTGCTCGATGTCACGCGCGAGTCCCTCATGCGGGGCATCGAACACGCCGTAGCCGGCAACCAGCTCTACAGCATCTCGAAGGTCATTCAAGAATATGTGGAGCTTAGCGGGTTTTCCGTGGTAAAGAGGTTTGTCGGGCACGGGATAGGCAGGAATCTTCATGAAAAGCCGGAAGTTCCCAACTTTGTCCCTCGGGGCGTGGTTGATCTTCCGCTCAAGGCCGGAATGGTGCTTTCCGTGGAGCCGATGGTCTGCGTGGGATCGCCAGATGTCGAGATCCTCGAAGACAAGTGGACAGCGGTAACAAAAGATCGTAGACTCTCTGCCCACTTTGAACACACTATCGCTCTGACCCAGGATGGGCCGGAGATTTTGAGCAGAAGCGATCATTAAGGTTCTTGCTTGCATATATACCTTAGTTTCCTGGCCCCCGGCCGGGGGGCTCAATGAGGAAAGAAGCGGGAGAAGGTCATGAAAGTTAGACCCTCAGTTAAAAAGATGTGCCCGAAGTGCAAGGTGATCCGCCGTAAGGGCGTGCTCCGGGTTATCTGCGAAAACCCCAGGCACAAGCAGCGCCAGGGCTAGGTTAAAGGGGAGTTATCGTGGCTAGAATTGCAGGTGTTGATTTGCCCAGGAATAAGCGTCTGGACATCGCCCTGACGTACATCTACGGCATCGGTCGCACCACTGCCCTTGAGATCCTGGATAACACCGGGATTGATTGGACGAGGAAGACCGACGATCTGACCGCGGATGAGGTGAACATCATCCGCAAGGAGATCGAGACCAATCATAAGGTCGAAGGTGATCTCCGCCGCGAGGTGACCGCCAACATCAAGCGCCTGATGGACATCGGCTGCTTCCGTGGCCTTCGCCATCGTCGCGGTCTGCCTTGCCGAGGCCAGCGTACTCACACCAACGCCCGTACCCGCAAGGGCCCCAGGCGCTCGGTGGTTGGTAAAAAGAAAAAGTAGCAATCAGTTTTGCATCCCCCCATGCCTAAGGGCGGGGGGATGCGAACCTGCTCACTAAAGATTTACGGAGAAATAGGATATGGCTAGACCCCGACGCTCCGGGAAGAAGAAAGAAAAAAAGAATGTGCCTGCGGGCATCGCGCATATCCATGCCACATTCAATAACACCATTGTCACCTTCACTGATATGAAGGGTAACGTGATCAGCTGGGCTTCCTCCGGCGGTTCCGGGTTCAAGGGCTCCCGCAAGAGCACCCCGTTTGCCGCTCAGGTTGCCGCGGAGCGTGCCGCCCGGACCGCTCAGGACCACGGCATGCGTACCGTCGGTATTTTCGTCAAGGGCCCCGGCTCTGGACGTGAGGCTGCAATGCGCGCCATCAATAATGCCGGCTTCAAGGTATCGTTCATGCGTGACATCACCCCGATTCCCCATAACGGGTGCCGTCCGCCCAAACGCCGCAGGGTCTAACCCGGCTGTTCACGAGGAGGAAACGTTTTGGCCAGATACACTGAAGCGAAATGCCGCCTCTGCCGCCGCGAGGGGCAGAAGCTTTTCCTCAAGGGCGATCGCTGCTATACTGACAAGTGCGCTTACGAGCGCCGCCCCTACGTCCCGGGGCAGCACGGTCGAGCCCGGAAGAAAACCAGCGACTACGCCGTTCAGCTCCGCGAGAAGCAGAAGGTGCGCCGTATCTACGGCGTGCAGGAGAAGCAGTTCCTCTCCTACTTCCTTCGCGCGGACATGATGAAGGGTGTCACCGGTACCAATCTGCTCGTGCAGCTTGAGACCAGGCTGGACAACGTCATCTACCGTCTTGGTCTTGCAAACTCTCGCACTCAGGCCCGTCAGCTGGTTCGCCATGGCATCTTCCAGCTGAATGGTCACAAGGTGAACATCCCCTCCCTGCAGGTCAGGATTGGCGATGAGATCACCGTGCGCGAGCGCAGCAAGCAGGTTCCTGTCATTCAGGAAGCTCAGGAAGTGATCGCACGCCGTGGTTGCCCTGATTGGCTCGAGGTTGATGGAGCAGCCCTCAAGGGTACGGTCAAGGCCATGCCTGTGCGCGAGGACATCCAGTTCCCCATCAATGAACAGCTGATCGTCGAATTGTACTCCAAGTAACAGGTGTAGTGATGATCATCCAAGACGGCGACAAATTGATCAACACCCGGAATTGGTCCGAGCTGGTTCGGCCCGAGCAGATCGTGCGCGACCCCAAGAGCAACGCAACGTACGGCAAGTTCGTCTGCGAACCTCTGGAGCGCGGCTTTGGAACGACCATCGGAAATGCTCTGCGCAGAGTACTTCTGTCCTCCCTGCAGGGCGCCGCAGTCGTGTCGGTGAAGATCGAGGGCATCCAGCACGAGTTCACCACTATGCCGGGTGTGCTCGAGGACATTACGGACATCGTCCTGAACCTCAAGCAGGTCAGATTCATGATGACCACCGAGGAGCCGCAGCACCTCACCCTCACCGCTGACAAGAAGGGCGAGATCACCGCTGCCGCCATCTCGGAGAACCAGAACGTCACCGTTCTGAACAAGGACCAGCTTATTGCCACTCTGACCGAGGACGTCCCCTTCAGGGCCGAGCTCGAGGTCAGAATGGGCAAGGGATACGTCCCCGCTGACATGCAGGAGGGGTTAAGCGACGAGATCGGCCTCATCCGCCTCGACGCCAGTTTCTCTCCCATCAAGAAGGTTGCCTACAGCATCGAGCAGGCTCGTGTGGGTCAGATGACCAACTACGACAAGCTGATCATGGAGATCTGGACTGACGGCTCTGTCCTCCCCGAGGACTCCATCGCCTACAGCGCCAAGATCCTCAAGAACCAGCTCTCGGTGTTCATCAACTTCGATGAGCAGTCTTCCGATGAGGAGCAGTGCGGCCCGCAGAGCGGGCTTGACCTGAATCCCAACCTGTTCAAGAGCATTGATGAGCTCGAACTTTCCGTTCGTGCCACCAATTGCCTGAAGAGCGCCAACATTCGCCTTGTGGGCGAGCTTGTGCAGCGCTCCGAGGGTGAGATGCTCAAGACCAAGAACTTTGGTCGCAAGTCCTTGGATGAGATTCGCAGGGTCCTCGCCGAAATGAATCTTGAATTCGGCTCGACCATTGAGAATTTCGACGAACGCTACCAGGAATGGCTGAAGAGGAAAGATAGCGATGAGGCATAGAAAAGCCGGCAAGAAGCTCAACCGTCCCGCATCCCATCGCGATGCGATGTTCCGCAACATGGCCAAGGCCATGATCGTGCACGAGTCCATCCGTACTACGGAAGTTCGTGCCAAGGAACTGCGGAGGGTTGTTGAAAAGCTCGTGACGCTCGCTCAGAAGAACGACGTCCCCGCCCGCCGTCAGGCGTATAAGGTTCTTGGCAACCATACTCTCGTCAAGCGTCTGTTTGACGAGATTGGTCCCCGTTTCGCCGGTGTTCCCGGCGGTTACACTCGCGTCGTCAAGCTGGGCCAGCCCCGCACCGGCGACTGCGCACCGATGGCCATCATCGAGTTCACCCGCACTGCTGCTGGTGTCGAGGCCCCGGTGAAGGAGGAGGCTCCTAAGGCCCCCGCCAAGGAAGCTGCCCCTGAGAAGGCCGAGGAGGCGCCCAAAAAGGCTCCTGCTAAGAAGGCCGCTCCCAAGAAGGCTGCTGCCAAGAAGGAAGAGACGGTCGAATCGACCGAGGAGTAAATCTCCAGCTTCCTGCAATGATATGAAACAGGCCCTCCGGGGCCTGTTTTTTTCGCTTCGGCGCGCCTCTGCGCGTTGCTGTCGAAACTGGAAACCACCCGCATGCGGGTGGTTTTTTTGTGCGTTGTCGCTCCAAATGGCTTGGTGGCTTCCGTGAATTGCCGCTGGGGCAGGGGGGGGCGGGTACGCCCTGGTTTTCAAAGCGTCTTGCGTCTTGCGGGCGGCAATGCTAGGTGCGCTTCGTTACGCGGGGGGTGCCGTGTGGTCCTGCGGTCCCCGCTTGGTTGCGGGGGCATGGTCCCATGTCCGACGGGGACAGGTTTTTTTCGCGGCGTGATTTTGGGTACATTGGATATGTGAATCCGCGATGTTGAGCCCAGAGCCCCTGCGTGGATTTTCTTACAACTGACAGCCTTTGAACCGGGTGAAAGGATGATGAAACGTATTCTGTCCTTCGGCGACAGCTTTTCCGACAATGGCTTCTGCAATGGCTGCGGCTATAACCGCTTGAGTAACGGCGACGTTTGGGTGGAGCACCTTTCTGGCATGCTCGGTGCGACCCTTGAGGACCGCGCATGGTGCGGCGCGCAGAGCGGCATCGGCAACACCTCCGGCCCTGCGGACTGGTCCGGGCTGGCGTGGCAGGTGGAGACCTACCAGCCTGCGGGGAGCCTCGACGATACGCTGTGCACCGTGCTCATCGGCATCAACGACATTTACGAGGGTGAGGGCAGTGCCGAGACAGTCGTCGGCAATATTGTTTCAGCCATGGAGAAGCTCGTCGCCAAGGGCGTGCGTAATCTGCTGGTGTCGAACGTACCGGACATCACCCTTGCCCCTGCCTACGTGACCGAGTACGCCGCCAAGAAGCCAGCCGTTCAGGCGCTTGTTCGGGATATTAACGCGCGTCTGCATGATGCGCTGTGCGGAGAGAGCGGATTCGCTCGCCGTCATCCCGAGGTTCGGCTGTACAGGCTGGATGCCTGCGACGTTTTTGAAGGACTTGTGCGCGACGGACGCTTCGCGAATGTTTCCGAGCCGTGGAACGGCACCTATGCCTTCCCGGCGGCGGACGGCTACATGTGGTGGGATAGCTGGCACCCCATGACCGCCACGCATCGCGTGCTGGCCGAGGCGGCCCTGCGCGCCCTCAAGTCCGGACCCTTTTCGGACTGATCGAGGGGAGGAGGCCGCGCGAGTTCGCCACGCGGAACTATTTCGAAAAAATGCACGTGTCGTGTTGACATCCGCGGGTCATCGGCTTAGAAGTGCTCCCGCTTCGACGGTGCAGCGAGGAGTTGCACGAAGCCAATATCTGGGCCATTGGCTCAATTGGTAGAGCAGTGGACTCTTAATCCATTGGTTCGGGGTTCGAGTCCCTGATGGCCCACCAGATAGCACAAGGCGCTACGGCATGTCCGTAGCGCCTTTTTTTGTCGTTGATGCGGACCACTGCCTGCGTGGGAGCCTTATGCCGTGCATCGTCATGGGGTGCGTATCCGTTTCGGTTCAAGGAAACTCCTGCTCGAAGTCGTTCGCAGCGCGGTGACGCGGGCAATGCCCGACGCCCCTTGGCGTCCGGTGCTGGCCTTGTTCTGATGCTGCCACGCCGAACTTTTTTGAAAAAATATACGTGTCGTGTTGACATCTGCTGGTCATCGGCTTAGAAGTGCTCCCGCTTCGACGGTGCAGCGAGGAGTTGCACGAAGCCAATATCTGGGCCATTGGCTCAATTGGTAGAGCAGTGGACTCTTAATCCATTGGTTCGGGGTTCGAGTCCCTGATGGCCCACCAGATAGTACAAGGCGCTACGGCATGTCCGTAGCGCCTTTTTTCGTTTTTGCCTTCGCGTCGTTCTCCCGTGTTCGTCGTTGCTGAAACGTGACATGCGCGGTGTGTCGTGTTCCGCCTTTTTCGCATGCGTATGGCGCGTGCGCCCATCTCCTTTTCTACTTTCATCCCCCTGTCGTGCATGTGTCCATGAGTCCGCTTCCGTCCCCGATGGAGCGCGTTTTGGCTTTTTGCTGGAAACCGTTCCACCTCTTGCGGAATGGCGCAGTCATCATTCCTTGGCTCTCTTTGATCTTGTCCATTGAATTCATGATGTTACGTGTTCGGGCGGCTGTGCCAATCCGGCACTGTCCTTGCTGATGGCCGGGAACGAGGGATGGCCCTCGTCTGATCATCGAAGGAGGTTTTCTATGGGTAACGAGTCGCCAGGAAGGTTGGCGGGCATGCGACGTCCGCTGCTTCTCGGTGCGGGCATCGGCGTTGTTGCCGTGCTGGTTCTTGTCGCGGCCATGGCCGCAGGCGAGGGAGTCATGTCCCGAAACGGCTTCTGCATCTCCTGCCACGAGATGGAGAGCACGGTCTATCAGGAATACCGCAAGACGAAGCATTTTCAGAGTGCATCGGGCGTGCGGGCGACGTGTTCGTCCTGCCACGTTCCGGAGGCCTTCGGGCCGATGGTGGTCCGCAAGGCCGAATCCGTGCGGGAGCTTGTGTCCAAGGTGAGTGGCACCATCGACACGCCCGAGAAGTTCGAGGCCAATCGCCTGCGCATGGCCAAGAGCGTGTGGGCGGACATGAAGGCCAACGACTCGCGCGAGTGCCGTTCCTGCCATGACACGAATGCCTTGGATTACGCACTGTTCCCGAAGAAGGAAGACGCCGAGCGCATGCGCAAGGGCCTGTCCGAGGGCCAGACCTGCGTCGATTGCCACAAGGGGCTTTCGCATACGCTGCCGGACATGGCTTCGGGCTACAAGGCGTTGTTCGAGGAGCTTTCGACCGCGGCGCAGTCCAACGGCACCGATGGCGACAGCGTGCAGTCCATCCGCATCGTTCCGCTGTTTCTCGAAAAGGACGGCCGTCCCATGGGGCGCGTCATGCCGCTTACGGCGCTTTCCGTGCAGGATCGCGACGGCGAGTGGGCCCAGGTGCGCGTGGAGGGCTGGCAGCAGGACGGCGTGACGCCCGTCGTCTACGAGATGCAGGGCCGCCGCATCTTCTCCGTGGTGCTCGATCGTCAGGCCGAGTCGGCCATTGAGGTCGAGAGCACGATGGTTGATCCGGATACCGAATTGACGTGGCACAAGGTGGGGCTGACCTGCTGGGTCAAGGCAGGCACTCTTCTGGCCGAGTCCGCGTCTCTGCTCGACTACGGCGCGGAACTGCACGGCGCGGCCTGTGGCACCTGCCATTCTGCGACGCCGCCTGACCATTTCAAGGCCAACCAGTGGATCGGAAGTCTCAAGTCCATGAAGCGTAACATCCTGCTGAACAAGGAGGAATACCGCTTCCTGCTCAAGTACTTGCAGCTGAACGCCTCGGATACCGGGGCCGTTCACTGAACCGGAGGAAAACGACATGGAACGGATTCAAGGTCGTGACGAGGTAGCCCGGACCGTGGGCATGCATCCCGATGCGTTCGTGTACCGCTGGCTGTCCACGCTTTTCGCGTCGGAACTGACGCCTGCCGCCGTCGCGAGCTATCGCGGTGCGCAGGGGCGGGCATTTCTGGATGCACTGGTGGCATCCGGACCGGTGGAGGAGGACGCTGCGGCGCTCCTGCGGCATCTGGACACGGCGGATAGCCCGGATGATGCCGCGCTGGATCTCGCCAGCGCATACGCATGGCTGTTCCATGGCGTTGGCGGACCGCAGTCCGTGCCGCCGTTCGCGTCCGTGTACGCGGGCGAGAAGCCCCATACCGGCCAGCAGGCCGAGGCGGATTTCCGGGCACTTCTGCGGCGTTTCGGGCTGGATGCGCGCTACGCCGCCCACGAGCCTGCCGACCATGTCGCGGTGATGCTGGAATTCATGGCGTGGCTCATCGAGCACCCCGGTGACGACGCGGCCCTGTGCCGACGCGAATTGCTGGAGCGCCATCTCCTGAACTGGTTTCCCCGCTTTGCTGCGCTGTGCGCCGAACGCGACAGGCACGGCTTCTATGCCGCGCTGGCGGCAATGACGCTGCACGTGCTCGAAGCGGACCGGGCCAACATCGATTAGGCGTGCGGAGCGGTGTGCTCCGCACTTCATCGACAACGCACCCTACAAAGGAGAATGCAATGTCCGAGTATGCAAACCGCAGTGGCGACGGACTGACGAGGCGTCAGTTCCTCGGTGCCACCGCAGCGATGGGCGCGGCCGCGCTGATCGGGCCGTCGCTTCTGACCGAGGCCTACGCCGCCGAGGCGGAGCGTGAGACCCTCAACATGTGCTGGTGGGGCCTGTTTCGCGCCAAGGCGAAGAACGGCCGCATGGTCGAGGTGCTTCCCTTCGAGAAGGACCCGTACCCCAACGCCATGACCCGCGAGATGGTCGGCTACGTCAATTCCCCGGCCCGCGTGAAGTACCCCATGGTGCGCAAGGGTTTTCTGAAGAACGGCCACAAGAGTGATACGTCCGAGCGCGGACGCGGCGAGTTCGTCCGCGTGAGCTGGGACAAGGCGCTTGATCTGGTCGCCGGGGAAATCCGCCGCGTGATCAAGACCTACGGCAACAGCGCCATCTACAGCACGCCTTCCGGCTGGTATAACCTTGGCCAGCTGCACAGCGCGGGCGCGTGCATGAATCGCCTTGAGAATCTGCTTGGCGGCTTCACCCGCGCGGTGGGCGACTACAGCTCCGGTGCATCCCAGTTCATCATGCCCTACGTGGTGGGCGACATGGAGGTCTACAGCCAGCAGACCGCGTGGCCGGTCATCGAGGAGAATACCGAGGTGATCGTGATGTGGGGCGCGAATCCGCTGGTGACGCTCCAGATTTCGTGGCCCGGTCCCACGCATGGTGGTCTTGAGGGCTTGGCGGAACTGCGCAAGCGCGGCCGCAAGATCATCGTCATCGACCCGGTGCGTACCGACACCGCCGAGCAGATTGGCTCGCAGTGGATCGCTCCGCGTCCGAACACCGACGTCGCCATGATGCTTGGCGTGGCGCATGTGCTGCACACCGAGGGCCTTGCCAATCGCGAGTTCCTCGACGAGTACACCGTGGGCTACGACAAGTTCCTTGCCTATCTGCTGGGCAAGGAGGACGGCGTGGAAAAGTCCCCCGAGTGGGCCGCAGGCGTCTGCGGAGTGGATGCCGACGTCATCCGCGCCCTCGCCCGGACCATCGCCGGAAGCCGTACTCTGCTCATGAGCGGCTGGGGCATGCAGCGCGCCGACCACGGCGAGCAGCCCCACTGGATGCTGGTGACCCTCGCCTGCATGCTCGGCCAGATCGGCCTGCCCGGCGGCGGCTTCACCGTTGGTCATCACTACTCCAGCCAGGGCGCGCCCTCGGCCACCGCGCCGGTGATTCCCGGCCTTGGCGGCGGAAAGACCCCCGAGGGCCATCCCGCACCCATCCCCACCGCGCGTAGCGTGGACATGCTGCTCAACCCCGGCAAGGTCATCGACTTCAACGGCCGCAAGGTGACCTTCCCGGACATCAAGATGATCTACAACGGCTTCAGCAACGAGCACACCCGCCATCCCGAACGCCGCAAGATGATGAAGGCGTGGCGCAAGCCCGAGACCATCGTCATCCACGAGATGTTCTGGACGCCCACCGCGCGCATGGCGGACATCGTGCTGCCGGTGTGCACCTCGCTGGAACTGAACGACATCTCCTCCAGCGAGAACGGCCAGTTCCTGCTGCCCATGAAGAAGCTCGTGGAGCCGCTCTACGAGTCCCGCTCCACCTATGACGTGTTCACCGCCGTGGCCGAGCGTCTGGGTGTTGGCCGCGAATTCACCGAGGGCAAGACCGACATGGACTGGCTGCGTTCCTTCTACGACGGAGCACGTTCGCAGGCCAAGACCCTCAAGGTGGACATGCCCGACTTCAACGAGTTTTGGGAGAAGGGCGAGGCCGTGGAGTTCCCCATCTCGCAGGAGTCTCGCGAGTTCGTGCGCTATGCCGACTATCGCGAGGACCCGCTCATGGAGCCGCTCGGTACGCCTTCCGGCAAGATCGAGATCTACTCCAAGGACATCGAGAAGATGGGCTACGACGATTGTCTGGCGCATGCGGCGTGGATCGAGCCTGCCGAGTGGCTGGGCAGCCCCAAGGCCAAGACCTACCCCATGCATCTGCTCACCGGTCATCCCAAGTATCGCCTGCATTCCCAGATGAACCACGTGGCCGCCCTGCGCAAGAAGTACACCATTGGCGACCGGGAACCCATCTGGATCAACGCCGATGACGCCAAGGCTCGCGGCATCGCCAACGGCGACATCGTGCGCGTGTTCAACGATCGCGGTCAGGTGTTGGCCGGTGCCTTCGTGACCGACCGCATCCGCTCCGGCGTGGTGCGCCTGTGCGAGGGCGGTTGGTACGATCCGGTCGAGCCGGGACGCGAAGGCTCGCTGTGCAAGTACGGCAGCGCCAACGTGCTGACCCTCGACAAGGGCGCATCCAAGCTCAGTCAGGCCGTGGTGGGCAACACCGCGCTTGTCCAGATCGAGAAGTACACCGGCAAGGTGCCTGCCGTGACCGCATTCGACGGAGTGAAGGAAGCCTAGTTCGGCTGTCCGGCATCGTGATCATGGGGGCGGGCCACAGGTCCGCCCCTTTTGCGTCCGGGAGCGCAGGGGACCGGTGGCATCCGTCGTAGGCCGAAAAAAGTGATCCAAAGTGTTGACTTCGACGCGCGCTCGGCATAAAGGAACATCTGCTTCGGCGACGAAGCGCATGGGCCATTAGCTCAATTGGTAGAGCAGCGGACTCTTAATCCGTTTGTTCGGGGTTCGAGTCCCTGATGGCCCACCAGAGAATTTCAAGGCATTGCGGAAACGCAATGCCTTTTTTGTTGTGCCGTCGAGATGGCGGCGCGGGCGGTGGCGCTACAGGTCGTAGCCGATGGAGTGCTGGCTCTCGCCGCTTTGCGCGCCGATGATGACGTGATTCGTCCCCCACGAGCGGAAGAACCACAGCGGCTCGCGGCATTGCGCCGTGAGTGGCCAGTAAAGAAAAATCTCCGAAAAGTAGGGGCCGCCGGATTCGTGGAAGCGGTCGATGGCGTCGCCTATGTCCAGAGCGACCTCGCGCATCAGCCGCATGCCGATGGGACCGCGTACCGGGTGCGGTTGTGTCCTGCCCGTGTGTGGCGGCAGCGCATCGAAGAAGCCGTAGCATCCGTTTTCCAGACACAGTGTGAACTCGAAGCCCATGATGTCTTCCCGCCTGCGCGCGCACGGCACGACGAGCGCCGCTTTCAGGCTCAGTACGCCGTCGGGGCGTACGCCGAGCATGCTTCCCGCGCGATTCATGGCTTCCTGGACGATATCCATCCTGCTCCTCCAGTTATATCGCGTTTTTCATGTGCGTCTAAATATAGGTCTGCCTATTACGCTGCAAGGGTTCGGTCAACCGTCTTTGCCCATTTGGGGGAGCTTTTGGCAGCCATTTGCTCGAAAAACCGCTGTTTCCAAAGCTTGCCAAATGTATTAATGATTTCGATCATGGATATCAGAAGATTGGAAGCATTCTCCAAGGTGTACGAATGCCGGAGCTTTTCGCGGGCCGGGCAGGAACTCTTTCTGTCGCAGCCCACGATTTCCGCGCATGTTTCCGCGTTGGAGGAGGAACTGGGCGTCAAGCTCTTCGACCGCATGGGGCGGGTGGTCCTGCCGACGCAGGCCGCGGACATTCTCTACTCGCACGCCGCGCAGGCCTTCGAGACTCTGGAGAAGGCCCGTGCCGAGATACTGCTGGTGCAGGACCGGGTGGCTGGCGAACTGGTCATCGGCGGAAGCACCATCCCCGCGCACCACGTGTTGCCTGACGTGCTGGCCGGGTTCACGGCGGAACATCCCGACGTGACGCTCGAACTGCGCGTGGGCGACACTCGCGACATCGTCGCCGGGATTTCCGAGGGTGATCTGCTGCTCGGCATGGTCGGCGCGGCTCCCGTGGCCACGGATGTGGCCTACGAGGAGGTGCTCAAGGACGAGTTGGTGTTCATCGCCTCGGCCGGGCACCATGCCGCCGCGCGCGAGCGGGTGACGCTGGCCGAACTGGCGGGCATGCCGTGGGTCATGCGCGAGCAGGGGTCCGGAACCCGCCGGAGCCTCGAAGCTGTCTTCGACGGCGAGGGCATCGACCTACGCACCCTGCACGTTTCAGTGCATGTGGAGAGCACCCAGTCCGTGTTGCAGTGCGTGCGGGCGGGCCTTGGCGTATCGGTCACTTCGCGTCTCGCGGCCGGTGGCATGCTGGAACGTGGCGAGCTGACGGAGCTTCGCGTGCCGCAGTTCGTCATGGAGCGCAGTTTCTACCTCGCCTACAACGAGCGCAGGCACCTGTTCCCCGCGGCCCGCTATTTCATCGACTATCTCCGCCAGCGTTGCCGCGAGGGATTCGCGGGGGACGGCTCGGCGGCTTGAGTCCTTGCGCGGGGCGGTGTATGGCTCTGCGCATCCAACATTTCAACGACATTCGAGGATAGGGATCATGGCCGGGAAGAGGCTGATCGAAAGCGTTCGCGCAGCGGGTTGAGCCGCCAAGATTGCTCCGGGGGACCTGGAGCAGGTACTGTCGGCTCTTGAGCTGCGACCGGACGACCGATTGCTGGTCGGGACGGGTGACAACGAGGATGCGGCTGTGCTGCGCTTCCCGCAGGGGAAAGCGCTGGTGCAGACCGTGGACTTCCTCACGCCCATCGTCAACGATCCCTACCGCTTCGGGCGCATCGCCGCGGCCAATGCCCTGTCCGACGTCTACGCCATGGGTGGCGAGCCGTGGTCGGCCATGAACATCGTGTGCTTTCCCATGCGCACCATGGCTGCCGACGTGTTGAGCGAGGCGCTGCGCGGCGGGTATGACGCCATTCTCGAAGCCGGGGCCGTGCTCGCTGGCGGTCATAGTGTCGAGGATGAGGAATTCAAGTACGGCCTGTCCGTGTCGGGCATTATCGACCCCGACCATATCGCTACCAACCGGGGGCTTCGGTCCGGGGACGTTTTGCTGTTGACCAAGCCGCTCGGCACGGGCGTGTTGGCCACGGCGGTCAAGGGCCGCTGGGAGAACAGCGACGAGCTGGAGGAGACCCTGTTCACGTGGGCGGCGCGGCTCAACCGTGCGGGTGGCGAGGCCATCCGGCGCTTCGGCCTGCTCGGAGCCACGGACGTCACGGGCTTCGGCCTTGGCGGACATGTGCTGGAAATGGCCCGCGCATCGAAGGTTGCGGTGGAGCTGTGGCCACAGCGTGCGCCGTTCCTGCCCGGTGCGTTGGAGCTTGCTGGCATGGGCCTCATTCCCGCCGGCAGTTTTGCCAATCGGCAGTTCTGTTCGAGCGTGGTGTCCGTTGCCGATGGGCTTGATGCCGTGAAGGTCGATCTGGTCTTCGACGCGCAGACCTCGGGCGGTCTCGTGCTGTCCGTCCCCGAGGACCGTGTGGACGAGGTGTCGCGCTTCCTCACCGAACGTGGCGACCTTGCCGCGCCGGTGGGTCGGGTGCTTGCGCGTGAGGACGGCGGGCCGATCCTGACGCTTCGTTGATTTTCGGAGATGATGACGTGATGAGCGGTACCTTCTCGGTTCAGGACGCGGACGGACGAATTGTCCACCTGCCCGCCGACGCGGGAAGGACGCTGGCGCAGGCCGTGTACATGTCCGGCCTGTGGGACGCTCCGGCCCTGTGTTCGGGGCTTGGGCGCTGCGGCCGCTGTCGCATGCGATTTCTTTCCGCACCGCCCCCGCCCGATGCCGAGGAGTGTCGGACCCTCGCTGAGAGCGAAATCGCCGAGGGCTGGCGGCTTGGTTGTCGCCATCCCGCCGTGGCGGGGGTGCGTCTGGTCATTCCGGCCCGCGCCGCCGCAGAAATTCCCCATGACATTCGAGCCGAGGGACCGGAGCTTCTGCTTGCCGTGGACCTCGGCACCACCTCCCTGCAATGGGCGGCCTGTGACGGTGAGGGCGAGGTGGCGCACGGCAGTGGGCTCAACCCGCAGATGGGGGCGGGAAGCGAGGTCATGTCGCGCCTGTCCGTGGCGCGTGGGGCGCAGGGTGCCGCTTCGCTGCGCACGCTTGTGCTCGACCGGTTGCGTCACGTCGTGGCCGGACTGCCGGGCCGGGTGACGCACATGGCCGTGGCGGGCAATCCTGCCATGACCCATATCATCCTCGGTGCTCCCGTGGACGGCCTGTGCGCCGCGCCGTATGCGCTGCATGAACGGGGCGGTCGCGAGGTGCGCCTTGCTCCTGATTTGCCACCCACCTACATTCTTCCGCAGATTGCGCCCTTCGTGGGCGGCGACTTGAGCGCAGGCGTCGCCGCGTTGATCGCGGGCGACGCGAATGTGCATTTTCCCTTCGTTTTGTCCGACATGGGCACCAACGGTGAGTTCGTGCTCGCCCTTTCTCCAGACGAATTTCTCGCGGCAAGCGTGCCCCTTGGCCCGGCCCTCGAAGGCATAGGCCTGCGCTTCGGCACCGTGGCCGCGCCGGGTGCGGTGGTGGGCTTCGCCCTCGCGCCGGACGGCCTGCGCGCACAGTGCCTCGGCGGCGGCGAGGCGGACCGGGCGTTGGGCATCACCGGCACTGGCTACGTGTCGCTTCTGGCGCTTCTGCGTTCCGTTGGCGTGCTCGATGCGTCGGGAGCCTTCGCGGCAGGGGAGACGCCTCTTGCGCGGCGCATCGTTTCTCGTATCACGCGCGAGGGAGGCGAACCCGCTTTGGCCCTGCCCGGCGGCATGCACCTTGCCGCGTCGGACGTGGAGGAGGTGCTCAAGGTCAAGGCTGCCTTCAATTTTGCGTTGGCGCGCCTTCTGGCCGTTGCCGGTCTCGGCGCGCACGAGTTGGCCGCGTTGTATCTGGCCGGGGCCATGGGCGAGCACGTGTCCACGCAGGCCCTTGACGTCCTCGGCTTTCTGCCGCCCGGACTTTCCGCGCGGGTGCGCACCGTTGGCAACACGTCTCTCGAAGGGGCCGCGTTGGTGCTGCGAAGCGACCGGGCGCGTAGCTTTGCCGAGGCGTTGCCGGGACGAACGCGCCTTGTCGAACTGGCTGAGGACGCCGGGTTCGGACGACATTTCCTTGCGTGCATGACCTTCGACTACATCCCCGCGTCCATGACGCGAGAGGGGGATTCGGCGTGATAATCGAGGATTTGGGCGTCATCGCCTATCGCGACGCGCTGGCCATCCAGCTTGAGCGGCTGGCGGCGGTGCAGGACGGGGCGCAGGAGACGCTCTTTCTGCTCGAACACAAGCCCGTGATCACCCTCGGCACTGGCGGGGGCATGGACAATCTGCACGTCAGCGAGGACTTCCTGCGTCAGCGCGGCATAGACCTTGTGCCCATCCGGCGCGGCGGCAACATCACCTGTCATTTTCCGGGCCAGCTCGTGGCCTATCCGGTCTTTCGCATCGAGCGCCGTCGTGGCGGAATCAAGGCCTTCTTCCACGACATGGAGGAGGTGGTCATCCGTGCCCTTGCGCGGGTGGGGGTTGCCGCTGGACGTTGGGAAGGCCGACCCGGCGTGTGGGTGGAGAACCGCAAGGTCTGCTCCATGGGCATCGGCGTGAAGCGCTGGGTGACCTACCACGGCCTCGCGCTCAACGTTGGGCGCGACGTGAGCCTCTTTGACCTCATAACCCTGTGCGGCCTTTCGGACGCACGCGCCACCTCGGTGCACGCCGAGCTTGAACGCACCAGACCGCAGTCCGCGTTGCCGGATATGCAGGAGATGAAGAATGTCCTCGCCGAAGAGTTCCGAACGGTGTTCGCGGATTCCGCAGTGGCTGCGGGTGAGCCTGCCCAGTGATCCCGCCTTTGCCGAAACGCGCGGCTTGCTGCGCGACCTAGGGCTGAACACCGTGTGTCAGGGGGCCAAGTGCCCCAACATCTACGAGTGCTTTTCCAAGCATGTGGCTACGTTTCTGATCATGGGCCGCCATTGCACGCGGGGCTGCGCATTCTGCAACATCGGGCTTGGCAGGGTGGAACCGCTGGACCCCGAGGAACCCGGACGCGTGGGCGAGGCCGCTAGGCGGCTGGGTCTGCGACATGTGGTCATCACCTCTGTCACCCGTGACGACCTGCCCGATGGCGGCGCGGCGCACTTTGCGGCCACGGTGGCCAGTGTGCGCGAGGCCGTGCCCGGCTGTACCGTGGAGGTGCTTATCCCGGATTTTCAGGGTGACGCCGATGCGCTGGCCACGGTGGTGGCTGCCGCGCCGGAGATCATCAATCACAATGTGGAGACGGTTCCGGACCTGTACTCGGCCATCCGCCCGCAGGCGGACTTCGAGCAGAGCGTGACGCTTCTCGAACGCGTGCGCGCGGCGGGCGTGGTGTCCAAGAGCGGACTCATGCTCGGGCTTGGCGAAACCGACGAGCAGGTCAAGCGCCTGCTGGATCGACTGGCCGAGGCCGGGTGCGGCATCGTGACCATCGGGCAGTACATGCGTCCGAGCATGGCGCATCCGGAGGTGGTGCGCTACGTGCACCCCGACGACTTCGCCCGCCTTGGCGAATACGGCCATGCGGCGGGCATTCCCCACGTCTTTTCGGAGCCGCGCGTGCGCAGTTCCTACAATGCCGCCATGTTCGTCTGACGGCTTGTGTCATGGACAAAACGAAACGCCGCCTCCGCAAGGGAGACGGCGTTTTTTCATGCGCTCGTGGGCGGGTTGGTTCAGGCGAGCTTCCAGTCCTTGATCTGGAGGTCGATGGAGGCTGAGCCTTGATAGCGGTCGATCTTGGGGGTGAAGGCGATGCGGATGCGCTGGCCTTGCATGCTCGGCGGCATATTCTCGGCCTGACGCCACGCCTTGGCGTTGAGGCTCACGCCCGAGGCCTCGTCCACCAGTTCGAGCTTCACATGGTTCTTGCCGAAGATGCGGCGTTGGCGCACGCGCACCGGGGCGGAGGCGAAGACCGGTTCCGCGTTGCCGGGGCCGAAGGGTTGCAGCATCTCCAGTTCCTTCAACAGGATGAAGTCGATGTCCGCGAAGGACAGTTCGCCATCCACGTACAGCGACGGCGTGAGCGGCGTGTCGCCGCACTGGGCGGCCACGGCGGCGTGGAAGGCATCGCGCAGCGGCTCCAGATTCTCCGGCGCGAGGGAGAGACCAGCGGCCTGCCTGTGCCCGCCGAAGCCGAGGAGCAGGTGGCTGCATGCCTCAAGCCCGCCGTGGAGGTCGAATTCGCGCGTGCTGCGGCCCGAACCCTTCAGGTGTCCGTTTTCGGTGGTGATGATGAGCGTGGGGCGGTAGTGGGCTTCCACCACGCGCGAGGCGACGATGCCGATGATGCCGGAATGCCACCCGGGCGAGTAGAGCACGAGGCCGAGTCGACTGAGTTGGGTTTCGGCCTGCGCGAGGGCTTCCTTGAGGATGGTGTCCTCTGTGGAGCGGCGTTCGGTATTCAGCGTGTCGAGCTTGGCCGCCAGCGGGCGGGCCGTCTCGTAGTCCGGCGCGAGGAGAAGATTGAGGGCGTTTTCCGCCTCGCCCATGCGACCCGCCGCGTTGATGCGTGGAGCCAGCCCGAAGCCCACCTGACCGGCACCGAGGGCGGCCGTGGGCGCGAAGCCGCTGGCTTCTTTGAGGGCGGCGATGCCGGGGCGGCGCGCCTCGCCAAGCAGCAGCAGACCGTTCTTGACCAGAATGCGGTTCTGGCCCTTGAGCTTGACCACGTCGGCAATGGTGCCCAGCGCCACGAGGTCCAGAAACTGGCGGATGTCGATGGGGTCGCCGGGTAGCATGCGGTTCAGCGCCGCCACGAGCAGGAATGCCACACCCACACCCGCGAGGTCCGGGCACGGGCATTCGCCGACGCGCGGGTCCACCACCGCGTGGGCGGGGGGCAGCTCCGGTCCGGGCAGGTGATGGTCCGAGACCACAACGGTCATGCCCAGTTCGCGGGCACGGGCCACCTCGTTCATGCTGGTGATGCCGCAGTCCACGGTCAGCAGCAGATCCACGCCCTGCGCGGCAAGCTCCTCGATGCCTTCGATGTTCAGGCCGTAGCCCTCGTTGAAGCGGTTGGGCAGGTGGTGGCGCGCGGTGTAGCCCCGGCGGGTCAGAAAATCGGTGACCAGCGCCGTGGCGGTGACGCCGTCCACGTCGTAATCGCCCCACACGGCGAAGCTACGCCCCGCGATGAGGCCGTCGGCCAGCACCTGCGCGGCCTCCATCAGGCCCGGAAATTCGTCGAGCTGTGCGAGGTGCTTGAGTCCGGGGCTGAGGAAGATGTCCATGTCCTGCAATTCGTGCAGGCCGCGCTGCCAGAGCAGTCTGGTCACCAGCGGGGTGACGCTTAAGCGTTCGGCCCATTCGGACATGCTGTCGGGCGCTTCGGAGCCATTGGGGCGGGGAATCCAGGATAATGCCATGAAGGGGCCTCGTGGGATGCTGCGGTGTCTGTGTCTGCTTGCGGTGTAGTGGCTGGTGCGGCGGGCGTCAACCATGGGATGTGCGCCGCTGGCTGGTGCGGAGGCAGGGAGCGAAAGGGCGGCGCGGGCTGGAACCCTGCGCGAGAAAACGTCAGGCCAGTGCGTCGGCGAGCTGGAGCAGTCCGTCGTCCTGCGCCAGTTCAGCGACCTCGGCGGTCAGTTGGTCCCGGTCGAGCGCGAACTGTTCGAGGAGTTCCCGCCATGGGCCGGGAACGCGGGCGTCCGGCGTGGCATGGAGCACGCACAGCGCGTCGGCCATGCAGAGAATCTGGGCATGCAGGACGTAATCCGGCGCCATGTCCGGCGCGTGATGCCAGTTGACCGGCTCGGTGAGCGACGGCGGCAGGTTCCATGACCGAAGGGCCAGCGCGCCGACGACGCCGTGGTCCAGCCCCCAGTATGTGTCCTCCGCCTCGGCGATGGAGAGCTGGCCTTCGCGGGCGAGGGTGATGATGGTTGCCCAGTCGTCGGGCATGATGATGGCCGTGAGCAGCTTGCCGAGATCGTGCAGCATGGCCGCTGTGAATATCTGGTCCGGCACGACGGGGGGCGCGTCCTCGCCCTGTGGCACATCCCGCAGGCGTCCGGCAAGAAGCCGCGCGGTGGCGGCGGTGAGGAGCTGGTGCCGCCAGTAGGCCCGCAGGTCGAAGTCGCTGCCGTTGCGCAGTTTGGCGGAAAGTCCCTTCACGCCGATGCCGAGCACGAGGCAGCGGATGGTGTCCAGCCCGAGGAGCGCAACGGCCCGCGCCGGGGACTCGACCTCGGTTTGCAGGCCGTAATAGGCGGAGTTGGCCATGGCCAGCACCTTGACGGTGAGGCCCTGATCCGCCGCGATGGACTTTGCGATGTCGGCGAGGGACGCGCGCGAGTCCTCGTCCGTCTGGGCAAAAAGCTGCTGGATGATCTGCGGGGAAATGGGCAGATCCTTCCGAAGCTCCGTTGCGCCGGAGAGGAGGAGTGGTCCGCGTTCCGGTGACATCAGAGTTTCACGCTAGAGTCCGTTTTGGGGCGTTTGGCGGCTTTCTTGGTGTCCGGCATGGTTGCGCCTTCGATGGCCTTGCCGTTTTCGTCCACGAGGTTCTTGTCCTTGAGCCACTGCATGAACTTCTGGGCCTCGGCGAATTCCGGATTCAGCTCCAGCGCCTTGGCGAGGCTTTCGGCGGCGCGGCCCCAGTCCTCCTGCTCGAAGTGGACCCGGGCGATGTTGTAGAAGAGGTGTTCGTCCTGCGCGGAGAGCTCCAGCGCGCGGGTGTAGTAGTCCACGGACTGGTCGTACATCCGGTTCTTGCGCAGGTTGATGCCGAACTCGTTGAACAGGTGCTTGTGCTCCGGCTCGAAGGCCGCATCCAGCTTGACCAGACGCTCGAAGATGTCGTTGGCCTTGGCGTCGTCTCCGCGTTCGAGGTAGGTCAGCCCCAGCCCGAAGTTGGCGCGGACGTTCTCCTCGTCGATGTTCAGGGCGTTGTTGAACTCTAGCTCCGCGCTGAAGGTCTCGCCCTTTTCACGGTGTTTTTCCCCGTTTTCCACGTTCTGCTTGAGTTCGCGCATCTTGGGGAACACGTTGGAGACATAGAATTCCGGCTCCGGCGCGAATTTTTCAAGGAACTCGTCGCGCGGGACCTTGCGCTTGGCTCCGGACGGAACGTAATTCACGTTGAGCGGCTGGACGAGCAGTTCGCCGCCCTCGTCCTCGTCCACGAACCAGAAGGTCTTTTTGATGGTCTTTCGCGTCGTGGTGCCTGTTCCGACCTTGATGACGGTCTGCGAGGAGAAGACGCCTTTGATGCGCTCCTTGTGGTCCTTCGCCGCCGCGTGGGGCTTCTGCGTGCCCTCAGGAGAGGGGGCGCCGGTGCCCGTCGTCTTTTCATCAGTCATGTCGTACCCCTTCAAAGGGTTATAGAACGACGCGCCCCATCTGTTCAAGGAAAAGCGCCGCGGCGTCGGCGGGCGACGCCGCGCGGGTGATGGGCCGCCCCGCGACGAGATAGTCCGATCCCGCGCGTACGGCCATTTCCGGCGTCATGACGCGGCGTTGGTCGTCGCCAGCGTCGGCCATGCGGATGCCGGGGGTGAGGCAGGCGAAGTCCGCGCCGCAGGCGGCCTTGATGGCCTGTGCCTCGTGCCCGGAGCAGACCACGCCGTCGAGTTCGCAGTCGCGCACGGTGCGGGCGTAGGCCAGCGCGAGGTCCGCTACGCTCGTGCCCTCGGGCAGGGCGAGGTCCGTGGCGTCCATGCTGGTCAGCACGGTGACGGCGAGCAGGATGGGCGAGCGGCCCGTGCGCGCCGCGCCGTCTTCGAGGCCTTCACGCGCGGCTTCGAGCATTCTGCGCCCGCCGCAGGCATGGACGTTGACCATGTCCGCCCCAACGCCGACGGCGGAGCGCACGGCTCCGCGCACGGTGTTCGGGATGTCCATGAACTTGAGGTCGAGGAAGACCCGAAAGCCCATGTCCGTGAGCGCGCCCACGATGGACGGCCCGGTGGCGGTGTAGAGTTCAAGGCCCACCTTGACCCAGTTCACCGCGCCACGCAGGCGGGTGGCCATGTCCAGCGCGGCCGTGCTGTCCGGAAAGTCGAGTGCGACGACGAGTTCTGCCATGCGTGATGCTCCTAGGCGTCGATTTTTCGGTGCATGATCCATTTGGGCAACCCGGGCATGTAGCAGGGGCGGGTGCCCTCGGCGAGGTAGACGCTCTTGAGCAGCCGGTAGGCGTAGTCGAGGTCGTCGTTGACGATCCAGTAGTCGAACTGGTCGGACTGGGCGATTTCGCCGGGGGCGTTCTCGATGCGGCGGCGGATGGTCTTGTCGTCGTCGGTGTTGCGGTTCTCCAGCCGCTGGCGCAGTGCGGCCATGGACGGCGGGAACAGGAACACGTAGCAGCCCTCTTCCATGTTCTCGCGCAGCTGGGCCGCGCCCTGCACGTCGATGTCGAACAGGATGTCCTGTCCTTCTTCGAGCAGGTCGATGATGGCCTGCTTGGGCGTGCCGTAGCAGTTGCCGTGGACCTCGGCCCATTCGGCGAAGAAGCCTTCGGCGGCGAGGCTGCGGAAGTTTTCCATGCTCACGAAGTGGTAGTCCACGCCGTTGCGCTCACCCGCGCGCGGAGCGCGGGTGGTGTAGGAGATGGAGAAGGAGATGCGCGGGAATTCCTCGCGCAGGCGCTTGATGAGGGTGCTTTTGCCCGTGCCCGAGGGCGCGCAGATGACGAGCATCAGTCCGCGTCTATTCATTCTCGTCCTCCTCCTGGCTGAAGCGCTGGCTGATGGTCTCGGCCTGTATGGCGGACAGGATGACGTGGTTCGAGTCGGAGATGATGATCGAGCGGGTCTTGCGGCCCTGGGTGGCGTCGATGAGCCGCCCGGCCTGACGGGCGTCCTCCCTGAGCCTGCGCATAGGCGATGAGGTCGGGTTGACGATGGCGATCACCCGCGTGCTCACGACGAAGTTGCCGAAGCCGATGTTGAGCAGACCGTGGTTCTTCATGTTGCTGTCCCGTTGTGTTTGATGGTTCGGCTAAGGCTGCTACTCGATGTTCTGGACCTGTTCGCGGCATTTCTCAAGCTCGGCCTTGAAGTCCACGACAAGCCTGCTCACCTCGGTGTCCTGCGCCTTGTTGCCGCAGGTGTTGATCTCGCGGAAGCACTCCTGAAGCAGAAAGTCGAGGCGCTTGCCAGCGTCCGCGCCGTTTTCCATCACCGCGCCAAGCTGGGTGAGGTGGGCGTCGAGGCGGGTCAGCTCTTCGGTCACGTCGATGCGGTCGGCGATGATGGCCACTTCCTGCAGCAGGCGGTCCTGATCGAGCTCCACGTTGTACTTGTCCAGAACGGTCTGGATGCGCTTTTCGACGGTGTCGAAGCGGATTTCCTTGACCTGCGGGGTGCGGCTGCGCAGCTCGTCGAGCCAGCCGGACAGGCTGGCGATGCGTTCCACGAGGTCTTCGCGCATGGCGCGGCCTTCGGTGGAGCGGGCCTCGTTCCAGTCGTCGAGGGCCTTGATCAGGCCGTTTTCGAGGTCGGCCTTGAGGGACGGATCGGGTTCGCTGGCGGAGTCCTCCCACAGGAAGGACATGCCCATGAGGCGCATGTAGTCGGGCTTGAAGGTGTCGCCGTTGCGCACGGCGAACTTCATGAGCTGGGACAGCATGGCCGAGGCCAGCGGCTGGTTCAGTTCCACGCCGAGGATTTCGGGGCGGTAGACCTGCAGGTTCAGTTGGACGTTGACGCGGCCGCGCAGGGCGTGCTCGCGCACGATGCGTTCGAAATGCGTTTCGAGGGCGCGCACGCTGGAGGGCAGGCGCCACTTGAGGTCGAGGTGACGGCCGTTGACGCTGCGGATCTCCCATGCCTGGGACCAATCCGTGCTCTGGGAGGAAAAACGGCCGAAGCCGGTCATGCTTTTGATCATCGTTACCCGTTCCTTTGGAGAGGGTTGTGCGTGAATGTGGATATCTTCGTCCGTTTCCGGCTGCGCACGCAGTGATAGGCGTGCCGGAGACGGATGGTTGCAGTGGGGTCGGTTAGTTAGCCGCCTTCGGGCGGCTTGTCCATAGCGCTCGAAGTCTAGCGGTCATGGGCGTCCGCAGCGGGTGCGACGACGAGGGTGGTCCCGTCCACGCGCACCGGCGTTGCCCGGAGCATCATGCGCCGTTTTGCCTGCGCGATCGGCGTGTCGAAGCGGCAGTCCGCGTAGTGCTGGCAGACGCCGCGAATGGGCGAAAGCCCTTCGACCACGACATCGAGTGCGGGTTGCGCGGCAAGCCTGCCGAGGAAGGTCGTCTTGCCGCGTTCGGCCACGGCGCGCAGGAGCGTGGCGCGGTGCTTCTTCACCTTGTGCGCCACCTGCTCGGGGTAGCGTGCGGCCGGGGTTCCCGGCCTACGAGAATACGGGAAAACATGGGCATAGGAAAGCGGCAGAGCCTCGCAGGCCGCAAGGGTCTGCGCGAAGTCCTCGTCCGTCTCTCCGGGGAAGCCGGTGATGAAGTCCGCACCGAGGCCGAAGAGCGGCCAGATTCTGCCGAGTCGCTCAAGCCAGTTGGCCACCTGTTCCGGGGCGTAGTGGCCGCGGCCCATGCGCCGCAGCACCGCCGGGGCGAGGCTTTGCAGGGAAACGTGCAGATGCGGGCAGGCCATGCGCGAGGCACCGAGCACGTCGAGCGCCTGATCGGTGAGCTGTCCGGGGTCGAGGGAGCTGATGCGCAACCGTGCGCGTCCGGCCCAGTCCGCTGCGAGGTCCGCGTCCAGATGCGCTAGGAGATCCCAGAAGTTCGGCGCGCCGTCGAGGTCCGTGCCGTACTGCGCGAGGTTGATGCCCGAGAGGGTGACCTCGTGCCATCCGGCGTCGAACAGGCGGCGGATTTCCGCGGCGATATCGGCCATGGGGCGGCTGATCGACGCGCCGCGCGTGTGCGGGATGATGCAGTAGGTGCAGCGGTGGGTGCAGCCGTCCTGCACCTTCACCACGGCCCGCACGCGGTTGTAGCCGCTGATGGAGAATTCGGGGAACCGGCGTGGAGCCGGGGTGTCCTCGGGCTGTGGCGCGACCGGGGCCATGGGCAGGATCAGGAGATCGGTCTTGCGGGCCTGCGGGACAATGCGTGCGCCCTCGAAATCCTTGGCGAGCTCGTCGGCCATGACCTGCGCCGCGCAGCCGGTGATGACCAGCTCCGCATCCGGGGCCAGCCGCATCAGCCTGCGCGCCTCGTGGCGCAGGTCGCGGATGGCGTGGGCGGTGACGGCGCAGGAGTTGACGACGATGACGTCGGCGAGGGCCGGGTCCTCTGCTTCCTCGCGTCCGGCGGCGATCCATGCCTCGCGGATGGACTGGCTCTCGTACTGGTTGATCTTGCAGCCGAGGGTGGCGATGTGGAAACGTTCTGGATGCTTCATGCGTTGCGTATGCGTCCGCCAGCGAGCACGGAGCCGTCGTGGTCGTACAGTGCGCCGACCTGACCCGGCGTGGGGCGGGTATGGGGTTCGATGAACGAAAGGCGCAGCGTGTCGCCGGCGAGCGTCGCATGCGCGGGCTTGGCCTTCTGGCGGTAGCGCGTCTGGACGAGGACCGTTTCGGGCCATGCGGCGGGCGGCACGAGAATGTTCACGTCGCCAAGCGTGCAGCCCGTGGCGGGCAGGCGTTCGGCCGTGCCCACGATGAGCGCGTTTCGCGCGGTGTCCTTGTCGAGGACGTAGAGCGGTTCGCTCCACGCCACGCCGATGCCGCGTCGCTGGCCGAGGGTGTGCCGCCACAGGCCGTTGTGGCGGCCGACGGTGGTGCCGTCCTCCAGTTCGATGGGGCCGGGGCCGGGGAGCCTGTCCATGCGCGAACGCAGGAAGGCGCAGTAGTCGTCGCCCGGCACGAAACAGATTTCTTGACTTTCCGAGGGCAACGGCACCACCACGCCGCGTGCCTCCAGTGCGCCGCGCACGTCGGCCTTGCACCAGTCCCCAAGGGGCAGGATGGCGTGTTCGAGGCGTTCGCGCGGGACGAGGGAGAGGAAGTAGCTCTGGTCCTTTACCGGGTCCGCTCCACGGTACAGGCGTTTCCCCGTGGGGGTGTCGAGCATGCGGGCGTAATGGCCGGTGGATAGCGTGTCCGCCCCGAGTTCCCGCGCGCGGTCGAAGAGCAGCCCGAACTTCATGGCCGGATTGCAGGTGGCGCAGGGGTTGGGCGTGTGGCCCTCGGCGTAGCCGCGCACGAACGGCGTGATGACCTGCTCGTCGAACTCGCGCGAGAGGTCCACCGCGTGGAAGGGAACGCCGAGTTCGGCGCAGCGCTCGGTAAGCGCCGCAACGGTGCGTGCCGTCGTGTCCGAAGGGGGCAGGAAGTGGGCGTGGATGGCGAAGACGTCGAGTCCCCGCTCCTTCAGAAGGAGCAGGGTGAACAGGCTGTCCATGCCGCCGCTGACCGCTACCGCTGTCGTCATTGAATTTTCCCGTTTCGAGATGCTCGTGGTGCCGGATAAACGGAAGCCCCGCTGTGCGGGGCTTCCTGCTCGATGGTCAGGCTATGCGATTGTGGTCGGCGCGGGGAGCGGGGCAATGCCCCGCATCAGTGCGTCGGCCGTTGCCAGAAGCGTGTCCTCGCCGAAGGCCGGGCCGAGCAGTTGCAGGCCCACGGGCATGCCGCTGTCCGCACCGAGGCCGACCGGGATGGAAACACCCGGCAGACCGGCAAGGTTCAGGCTGATGGTGAAGATGTCCATGAGGTACATCTGGAGCGGATCGGCGGTCTTTTCACCGATGCCCCACGCCGTGACGGGCGAGGCCGGGCCGCAGATGACGTCGCACTGCTCGAAGGCGTCGAGGAAGTCCTGCCGGATGAGGCGGCGGACCTGCGCGGCCTTGCGGTAGTAGGCGTCGTAGTAGCCGGCGGAGAGCACGTAGGTGCCGAGCATGATGCGGCGCTTGACCTCGGTGCCGAAGCCCTTGCTGCGCGAGGACACGTACATGTCGATGAGGTCCGTGGCGTCCTTGTCGCGCAGGCCGTAACGCACGCCGTCGAAGCGGGCGAGGTTGGAGCTGGCTTCGGCCATGGCCACGATGTAGTAGGTGGCCACGGCGAACTTGGTGTGCGGCAGGCGCACCGGCACGGGTGTCGCACCCAGCTCGCGGGCGCGGTCCATGGCGGCGCGGCAGGCCGTTTCCACCTCGGGCGCGAGGCCTTCGGACCAGTATTCCTCGGGCATGCCGATGCGCAGGCCCTTGAGGTCCGCGCGGGCGGCGATGGCGGCGGCGTAGTCGGGCACCGGGCAATCCACGGATGTGGAATCGCGCTGGTCGTGCCCGGCGATGACCGACAGCATGAGCGCCGCGTCGGGCACGGTGCGGGTCAGCGGGCCGATCTGATCGAGGCTGGAGGCATAGGCCACGCAGCCATAGCGCGAGACGCGTCCGTAGGTGGGCTTTACGCCCACGCAGCCGCAGAACGACGCGGGCTGGCGGATGGAACCGCCGGTATCCGTGCCGAGGGAGCCGAAGCACTGCCGCGCGGCCACGCTGGCGGCGGAGCCGCCGCTGGAGCCGCCGGGAACCCGGTTCGTATCCCACGGGTTGCGGGTGGGGCCGAAGGCGGAATTTTCGGTGGAGGACCCCATGGCGAACTCGTCCATGTTGGTCTTGCCAATGATGATGGCACCGGCCTCGCGCAGGCGGGCCACGGCCGTGGCGTCGTAGAAGGGAACGAAATTCTCCAGAATGCGCGAGGAGCAGGTGGTGGGCGCGCCCTTGGTGGCGAGGATGTCCTTCACGCTCACCGGAACGCCCCACAGGGGCTTGGTCGCGTCGGGACCGGCGGCGTCCATGGCCTTGGCCTGCGCGAGGGCGGCTTCGCCCTGCACGGAGGTGAAGGCGTTGATGTCAGGCTCGGTGGCGGCGATGCGGTCGAGGCAGGCCGTGACCGCGTCTGTGGCGCTCACTTCGCGCGAGGCGAGCAGGTCGCGTATTTCCGTCAGTGTCTTGCTGGTCAGCTCGGACATGAATGAATCCTTGTTATCTTGCCGCAGGGTCGTCTACACGATGCGGGGGACGATGAAGTACTTGCCGTCGGTGTCGGGGGCGCCGTCGAGCACGTCCTCGCGCTCGCAATCACGGTGGACTTCGTCCTCACGCAGGCGGGTGACGTGTTCGACCGGGGAGTAGAGCGGCTCCACGCCCTCGGTTTCGGCCTGTCCGAGTTCGTCCATGTATTCCAGAATATCGCCGATCTGTGCGGCGAAGCGGGACAACTCGTCCTCGTCCAGACGCAGCCGCGCGAGCTTGGCCACGCCAGCTACCTGTTCGGGGCTGAACTTCATGCGGGTTCTCCTTGCGGCGCGATGGCGCGCCGGGGTTATTGCAGCTCCTGCGCCTGCGAGTCGGTGCCGGTGGTGCGGCCTGCGTCGCGGGCGGAGAGCTTTTCGAGCAGCACGCGCACGCGGCTGGCCACCTGCGCGTTGCCCGGAGTCTTTTCCAGAATTTTCTGCAAGTCTTCAAGCTCTTCCTTGTCGCGCAGCATTTCCACGCGTTCGGCGTGCAACTGGCGGATACGCTCCATGCGTTTGGCCAACTGCTCGGGATCGACGTGGACCAGACCGTTTCGCGTGGGGCGGAACAGGAACATGTCCTGCCGCGCCCTGCCGTTTTCGTCCCACGAGATGGGAGCCATGCTCCAGTCCATGGACTGGGCGGCGGCGCGGGCGGCGGGCGTCACCACGTCGGGATCGGCGCTGCGGATAGGGCCGAGGCGTTCGGCGAAGCGGATGAAATCGTAGCCGAGGGCCGTCCACAGATCCGGCTCGCCGAGGCCGTCCTGATGGAGATCGGCCAGCAGGCGCTTGGCGGCCTGCGATTCGTTTTGCGGCCACCAGGCGCTCGGCAGGACGGACAGCCCGAAGTAGCGGGCCTCGATGGCATTGTCCTTGAGGATGCCCTGCGCCCACAGCGAGGAGCCGAGGAACAGGAGCCTGTCTTCGTCGTGGTAGAAGAACTGGGGGACGAGCTGTTCGGCCTGCGCCCAGCCGTCGGGCAGGAAGACGGCCCGGAAGGGCGGTTCCGGCACGGCGTGCCTGCCGTCGGCCTCTGCGTTGGCGCGGCGCAGGGCCGCGTCGCCGGAGGGCGGGGTGGACAGGAGCTCGCGGACCTTTTCGCCCCAGATGGTGGGCTGCGCCGGAGGATAGCTGCCGGTGGCCGAGATGTGGGCCATGCGGGCCTCGGCTTCGGTCCTGAAGATGGCCGACAGGCGGGAGCCGAAGGCGTCGTCGGGGTGCAGGGTCGCCAGATCGAGGATGCCGAACTGGTCGACCGCCAGCGAGAGCAGGGTGCGAACCTGATCCTGCGGGCTGGAGAAGAAACGCCACGCGTCGTGGCCCTCGCTGGCCGAGCCGAGGCTCGACAGGAAGGCGAAGTAGGGGCGCTCTGCCGTGAGCCCGTTGGCGTGGATGGTCTGGAAGGTGGTGCTGCGCAGCGGTCCGCCGACGACGGCATAGTCGCGCGGCAGTTCGGCGAGCTGCTGGCGCCAGCCGGGGGCCTCGGTGTTGATGACGCGGATGTTCAGCTGTTCGCCGTTCATGAGTGCGTGCCACTGGGCCACGCCTGCGCCGCGCAGGATCTTCCAGCCGATTTCAGCATAGGGACCGGACAGGGGCAGGGCCAGCGCCACGCCGCCACCGGGAATTTCGCGGCGGTCGAGGAACGGGGCCAGCGTGCGGCTGACGAGTCCTGCGTCCGCAAAGTTGCCTTCGCGGGCGAGCTGGTTGAACTGGTGCCATGCCGCGGGCCATGTGGCTTCGCTTGCGGCGAGGCGTCGGGCCTTTTCCAGCCGAATGATGGTGTAGGGAAAGACGTTTCGCGCGTCGTCCGGGATGATGAGGGCGAGGTCGGCGACGAGGGCGTCCTGCGTTTCGGAAAGCTCCGTCGCCAGCGCGCGTTCGAGCTGGCCGCGCGAGACGCGGGCCGGGTCCGGCGAGGCGTCGTATACGCCGCTCAGGGTGCGCATGGCCTGCTCGTAGGCCTTTTCGTTCCACTGGAGGCGGGCCAGCGTGATACCGGCGCGGAAGCGCAGTTCCCACGGGCGGGCGGTATCGCGCAGTAGTCCGGCCAGATGCTTGCGCACGGTCTCGCGTCTGCCGAGGCCTTCGAGGGCGTCGGCGTAGACGGTGTGCCATTCCCATGCGTCGCGCATGGCGGGGGCGATGGCGTTCAGGCGCTCAAGCGTCTGGAGGGCGAGGTGTTCGTGGGCGTTCTTCACCGCGCTTGCGGCGAGGCGCAGCAGGGCTTCGCGCTCCTGCGCGGGGGCGAGGCCGCCGCGTTCGATGAGGCTGTTGTAGAGCAGTTCGCTGCGCGAGAAGTCGCCGCTGTCCCATGCCGCGCGGGCATCCTCGGCAAGGGTGGCCGCGCTGGGCGTGCCCTGTGCCGGGGCGGGAGTGGTGGGGAGTCGCTTCTTGCCGCAGCCGAGGGCAGTCGTCAGAAGAGCTATCGCCAGAAGTGCGGCCACAAGGCGCGCCGCGTTCATGATGGCGGAACGGTCGCGTGTGTTTTTCATCGGCTCTGTGGGAGTTCGGGGTGTCGCCGCAAGACGCGGCATATAAAGATGGCCTGTCCGCCCATATGAGCGGACAGGCCAAGCTATACCCGTTCGAATCCGAAGGCAAGCGCGGGGCCGGAAGGCCCGTGGCGCATGCCTTGACGGTTAGACTTCCTTGTAGTCGGCGTCCACCACGTCATCGTCGTCCTTGGCGGAGCCGGGCTTGGCACCCTGCGCACCGGCGTCGGACTGACCCTGCTGCTTGGCGTAGAGCTGCTCGGCCAGCTTGTGGGAGGCCTGCGCCAGATCGTTGGTGGCGGCCTCGATGGCGGCTGCGTCGTCGCCTTCCATGGCCTTCTTCAGGGCCTCGGCCTTGGTCTCGATGTCGCTCTTGAGGGCGGGATCGAGCTTGTCGCCGAGGTCGCGGATGGACTTCTCGGTGGTGTAGATGAGCGTATCGGCCTGATTGCGGGCCTCGATGAGCTTCTGCTTCAGCTTGTCCTCTTCCGCATGAGATTCGGCTTCCTTGACGAGCTTTTCGATCTCGTCCTCGGAGAGGCCGCTGGAGGCGGTGATGCGGATGGACTGCTCCTTGCCGGTGCCCATGTCCTTGGCGGACACGTTTACGATGCCGTTGGCGTCGATGTCGAAGGTGACCTCGACCTGCGGCACGCCGCGCGGAGCGGCCGGGATGCCGGTCAACTCGAAGCGGCCGAGGGTCTTGTTGTCGCCAGCCATGGGACGCTCGCCCTGGCACACGTGGATGGACACGGAGGGCTGGTTGTCGGCGGCGGTGGTGAAGACCTGGCTCTTCTTGCTCGGGATGGTGGTGTTGCGGTCGATGAGCTTGGTGAACACGCCGCCAAGGGTCTCGATGCCGAGCGAGAGCGGAGTCACGTCGAGCAGTAGCACGTCCTTGACGTCACCGGCGAGGATGCCGCCCTGAATGGAGGCGCCCATGGCCACGACTTCGTCGGGGTTCACACTGCGGTTGGGCTCCTTGCCGAACAGTTCAGCCACCTTCTGCTGGACCAGCGGCATGCGGGTCATGCCGCCGACGAGGACGACCTCGTCGATGTCGGAGGCGGAGAGGCCGGCGTCGGCCAGTGCCTTGCGGCAGGGACCGGCGGTGCGCTCCACGAGATCCTCGACCAGCTTTTCCAGCTTGCCGCGGGAGAGCTTGACCAGCATGTGCTTGGGACCGGTCTGGTCGGCGGTGATGAAGGGCAGGTTGACCTCGGTCTCCATGGAGGAGGACAGTTCCTTCTTGGCCTTTTCAGCGGCTTCCTTGAGGCGCTGGAGGGCCATGCGGTCCTGCGAGAGGTCGATGCCGTTCTCACGCTTGAACTCGTCCACGAGGTAGTTGATGACCCTGTGGTCGAAGTCCTCGCCGCCGAGGAAGGTGTCGCCGTTGGTGGCGCGCACCTCGACGACGTTGTCGCCGACTTCGAGGATGGAAATATCGAAGGTGCCGCCGCCGAGGTCGAACACGGCGATCTTTTCGTTGGCCTTCTTGTCGAAGCCGTAGGCCAGCGAGGCGGCAGTCGGCTCGTTGATGATGCGCTTCACTTCAAGACCGGCGATGCGGCCAGCGTCCTTGGTGGCCTGACGCTGGGAGTCGTTGAAGTACGCGGGAACGGTGATGACCGCCTCGGTAACCGTTTCGCCGAGGTAGGTTTCGGCGTCGGTCTTGAGCTTCTGGAGGATCATGGCGGAAAGCTCGGCGGGGCTGAACTTCTTGCCATCGACCTCAACGTAGGCGTCACCGTTGGAGTGTGCGCTGATGGTGTAGGGGCAGCTATCGGCCCAGGCCCTGATGGCCGGATCGTCGTGCCTGCGGCCCATGAGGCGCTTGACCGCGAAGACGGTCTTGCTGGGATTGGTCACGGCCTGGCGCTTGGCCAGTTCGCCAACGAGACGTTCCTTCTCGGTGAAGGCGATGATGGACGGCGTGGTGCGGCCGCCCTCGGGGTTGGTAATGCACTTGGCATCCTTTCCTTCCATCACGTAGACGCAGGAGTTCGTGGTGCCGAGGTCGATGCCTATGATCTTGCCCATATCTGAAGTCCTCCTCTTGGGGAAAATAATCTTTTGTCTGCTGATGCGGTCAATCGCATTCGGTGATGAAAATAATTCGCCAAATCCGCCTGTAAAGGGGGAGGTGCAATTTTTTTCACCGGAAGCGGAGCGGCGGGAAGGACGCTAGGCCTCGGGGGCCTTGCTGACCATGACCATCGCCGGACGCAGGAGGCGGCCATTTAAGCGGTAGCCCCTGTTCAAGAGGTTGGCTACGCGGCCGGGCTCCATGTCCGTGCGCTCTTCCTGGCCAACGGCCTCGTGAATCTCGGGGGAGAACTCCTCGCCGAGTTCGCCGACGGGTTCGAGGGCGTGCTTGGACAGCGCGTCGAGGAAGGCCTTGCGGGTCATATCCACGCCGAGCACGAAGTTCTTGCACTCGGCAGAGGTGGGGGCGTGCTTCAGGGCGAGGTCGAGGTTGTCGAGGACGGGGAGCAGGTCCGCCAGCACCTTTTCGGTGGCGAACTTGCGGAATTCGTCCTTGTCACGCTCAAGGCGCTTGCGGGTGTTGTCCATGTCGGCCAGCAGGCGCAGACGCTGGTCCTCCATCTCGGCCTTTTCCGGGCACTGGGGGCATACGCGTTCGGCGCACAGGGTGCGCAGCTCCTCATCCGTGAGGGTCAGTTCGGTGGCGGCGTCGGTGTTGGCCGCTTCGGTGGTCTCGTTCATTTCGACAGTATCCATATCTTTTTCCATGGTCATTGTGCGGTCTCCGGGATCGCTGAAATGTGCAGGGATTGGCTATTAGCGATTGCTGAGGAGTTCTGTAAGCATTCGAGCCGTGAAGTCAACCACCGGAAGGATTCTTGCGTAGTCCATGCGCAGGGGGCCGATGATGCCGAGCGCGCCCTTGCTCTCGTCCGCCGCGCCGAAGGGGGCGGAGATGAGACCGTAGGGATTCGCGCCTTCCGGGGCGTCGTGCCGGGCGAAGGTGATGGTGGTGCGTCCGGCGTCGATGGTGCCGTCGAGCAGGTCGAGAAGACGCGAGCGCTCCTCCAGCATGTGCAGCAGTTGGCGCATGGTTTCGGCGTTGGCGAATTCCGGCTGCGTGAGCACATGCGCCGTGCCGTCGAAGAAGAAGTCGCGCTTGGCTCCCGGTTCGAAGGTGTCGCGGGCGAGGCGTAGCGCTTGATGATAGAGCCTGTCCAACCGGCGCTGGGCGTATTCGAGGTCTACGAGGATATGGGCGCGCGCTTCGGTGAGCGTCATGCCCGCGTAGTGGTGATTCAGGAAGTTGCTGAAGGCCGTGAGGTCGTCTCGCGTGACGTGGTTCTCCACGGACACGAGGCGATGTTCGACCATATCGCCCTCCATGACCAGCACGGCCATGACCAGCCCCTTGCGCACGGGCACGAAGTCGAGGCTACGCCAGCGCACGTCGGCATGCGCCGGAGCGAGCACCATGCTCACCTGCTGCGAAAGCGTGGCCAGCAGGCGCGAACACTGCCGCAGGATGTCGTCCAGTTCCAACCCCGCGTTGTCGAGGCCGGTGCGGATGACGGCCCGTTCCTGCGGGGTAATTTCCGGCGGGGTGAGCACGGTATCCAGATACAGCCGGAAGGCCAGCGGCGTGGGGATGCGCCCCGCCGAGGTGTGCGGCTGTTCGAGGAAGCCCTTGTCCGTGAGGTCGGCCATGGTGTTGCGGATGCTGGCCGCGGAAAGGCCGAGGCCGCAGCGGCGCGCGACATGTCGGGAGCCGAGCGGCTGGGCCTTGCTGATGTAGTCCTCGACGATGGTGGTCAGGACTGTCGTTTCACGTGTGCTCAATGGCATATGCGGCTTTCCTGCGCGTCGCGGCCCGTGGACCGCGACGCGGCGTGACTCATTCGTCGGCCGTGTCGTCGGCCGTTTCGCGGTAGACGTATTCCTGCACGGCTTGCAGCCATGGCCGCGGGGTGATGCCCGTGGCCGCGGTGAAGCGTGAGGTGTCGAGCACGGAGAAGGCCGGGCGCGTGGCCTTCTGCGGGTATTCGGCGGAGGCGATGGGCGTCATCGTGCAGGGCAGGCCAGCGGAGCGCACGGCTTCGCAGGCCAGTTCGCACCAGCTCGCGCGCCCGGAGTTGACGACATGGAAGATGCCGGATGCTCCGCTCTCCAAAAGCGCCAGCGAGTAGGCGGCCAGATCCGGGGTGTAGGTCGGCGAGCCGACCTGATCGTGCACCACGCCGAGGCTGTCGCGCGTGGCGCACAGGTTCAGCATGGTGTGTACGAAGTTCTTCTTGCCGGGGCCGAAGAGCCACGCCGTGCGGATGATGATGAGCCGTGCAAGCCCTGCGGCCGTAAGCGCTGTCTCGCCTTCAAGCTTGGTGCGCCCGTAGGCGGACTGGGGAGCAGTGGCGTCGTCCTCCGTGTAGGGCGCGCCCTTCTTTCCGTCGAACACGAAGTCCGTGGAGTAGTGGACGAGCGCGGCGGACATGTCGCGCATGGCGCGGCCGATGATGCCCGGAAGCACGGCGTTGACGCGCCGGGCCTCGTTGGGTTCGTCCTCGGCCAGATCGACCTGCGTGTAGGCCCATGTGTTGAAGACGGCGTCTGGCGCTTCGGAGGCGATGAACGCGCGAAGGGATTCGACGTCGTAGGCCCACTCTTCCGGGCGGCCGGTCACGCTGACCGTCCATCCGGCGTTTTCGAGCGTGCGGGCCAGCGTCATGCCGAGCAGGCCGGAGCGGCCGCCGAAGACCAGCGCCTTGCGTGAATCGCCTTCGCTCATTTGCGCTCTCCGTACCAGGCGTCCATGAAGGTTCTGTATTCGCCGCTTGCGACCTTGTCGCGCCACTCGCGATTGGCGGCGTACCAGTCCAGCGTCTCGCGCAGGCCACGCTCGAAGTCGTAGAGCGGCTCGAAGCCGAGTTCGCGGTGGGCGAGGCTGTAGTTCATGGCGTAGCGCCTGTCGTGGCCGGGGCGGTCCTTCACGTGGGTGACGAGGGTCTCGGGCCTGCCCATGGCGGCGAGGATGGAGTGCACCACGTCGATGTTGGGCTTCTCCGCGTTGCCGCCGAAGTTGTAGATGGCTCCGGGGCGGCCGTTGCGAAGTGCCATGTCTACGCCACGGCAGTGGTCGGTGACGAAGATCCAGTCGCGCACCTGCATGCCGTCGCCGTAGATGGGGAGCGGCTGGCCTTCCTCGGCGAGCTTGATCATGAGCGGGATGAGCTTCTCGGGGAACTGCCACGGGCCGTAGTTGTTGGAACAGCGCGTGACCACGGCCGGGAAGCCGTAGGTCTTCCAGAAGGCGCGCACGAAGAGGTCCGCCGAAGCCTTGGACGCCGAGTAGGGGCTGTTGGGGCGTAGGTGGTTGTCTTCGGTGAAGGCGGGGTCCTCGGGCGTGAGGGAGCCGTAGACCTCGTCGGTGGAAATGTGCACGAAGCGCTCGATGTTCGCCTCCATGGCCGCGGTGAGTAGCGTCTGCACGCCCATCACGTTGGTGGTCACGAAGGGGGCCGGATCGTGGATGGAGCGGTCCACGTGGGACTCTGCGGCGAAGTTGACCACGGCGTCCGGCTTGTGGTCGGCGAGGATGGCGCGCACCGCGACGGGGTCCGCAATGTCGGCGCGGACGAAGGTGTGCCGCGTCCCCATGGGCGATTGCTCAAGTGGAGCCATGTTGGCCCTGTTTCCGGCGTAGGTCAGCTTGTCGAGATTGACGATCTCCACGTCCGGATAGGTCCCGAGCATGTAGTAGATGAAATTGGTACCGATGAAGCCGCAGCCACCGGTGACGAGAATCTTCATGAACAATCCTTCCAGTTGCGTTGTTTCGAGGGCGCGGGAGCGCCTGCGCCGCCTTTGGAGGGCGGACCGGGTGCCGGGGCTGGTCGTCCCGGCGCGCCGGGCAACACTAGCGCAAAATCGTCCGCTGGCAAAGTCCGTCAAAACGGGAAAAAGACGGACTTTTTTCATGTGTCGGGAAAAAATGCTTGACCGTGAGGGGGCGCAGGGCTATCTACCGATTCCCGCAACGGGAACGTGTTTGCGCGCCGCTGGCGTACGTTTCGCGGTCCTTGTGCGGCATCCTTCACGGGATGAATGTGGGCGATTAACTCAGTTGGTCAGAGTGCCATCTTCACACGGTGGAAGTCACTGGTTCAAATCCAGTATCGCCCACCACCGAAAGCCTAGCAAGCCTCTCTCGCCGAACGGCGGGGGAGGCTTTTTGTCGTGACCTGCGTCTGTGCGGACGTATGGGCCGTGCGCCGTCCATTTTCCGTTCTTCATCCACTCCTCTTCCCATCGTGAGCTTTTCCAAAGAAAAGGGGCCGCCGTTTCCGGCAGCCCCTCGAAGTGGTCGTTTGTCGTACGCTAGGCCTTGAGGTCGCGCTTCATGTCCTCGTACTGGGCGAGGATGGCGGTGTCCTTCTGGGGCAGGAAGGTGTCGATGAGGAACATGGTCATGAAGTTGGCCACGAAGCCGGGGACGATCTCGTACATCTTCGCGCCGAGACCCGCTTCCTTCCAGAACACGAGTACCAGCGTGCCGACGATCATGCCCGCGAGGGCGGACTTCCACGTCGTCCTGCGGCTGAACAGGGCGAAGAGCACCACCGGGCCGAAGGCCGCGCCGAAGCCGCCCCATGCGTAGGCCACGAGGCCGAGGATGGTGTTGCTGGGGTTCAGGGCCATGCTCAGGGCGATGGCCGAGATGATGAGCACGCACAGTCTGCCGACGAGCATGAGCTCCTTGTCGGAGGCCTCGCGGCGCAGGATTTTCTTGTAGAAGTCCTCGGTAAGCGCGGAGGACGACACGAGGAGCTGGGAGTCGATGGTGGACATGATGGCGGAGAGAATGGCCGCCAGCAGCACGCCGCCCACCCACGGATTGAACAGTTTGGCGATCATGTAGATGAAGACCTTTTCCTGTTCGCCGCCGGTGAGGCCCTCGTACATGGGGATGGCGATCATGCCGACCATCACCGCGCCTGCGAGGGAGATGAGCACCCACACCAGCGCGATGGCCGTGGCTTTGGGCAGCTCGCGAACGGAGCGGATGCCCATGAAGCGGGCGAGGATGTGCGGCTGGCCGAAGTAGCCCAGTCCCCATGCCATGGTCGAGATGATGGCGAGGATGGACAGCGCCTTGCCAGAGCCGTCCGTGAACAGGCCGGTGGCGATGTTCTTGGCCATCATGTCGGCCTCGATGGCTGAGATGCCACCGTTGTGGGCGATGCCCATGGTCGGCACGACGACGATGGCGAAGAGCATGAGCGCGCCCTGGAAGAAGTCCGTCCAGCACACGGCCATGAAGCCGCCAAGGAAGGTGTAGGCCACAATGACCACCGCGCCGGTGATGACGGCCACGGTGTAGTCCACGCTGAAGACGGATTCGAAGAGCTTACCCGCCGCTACAAGGCCGGACGAGGAATAGATGGTGAAGAATATGAGGATGATCACCGACGAGCCAACGCGCAGCAGGCTGGTGGGATCCTGAAAGCGGTTTTCGAAGAAGGACGACAGGGTCAGTGTCTCCGTCAGCTGGGTGTACACGCGCAGGCGCGAGGACACGAATATCCAGTTCAGGGCCGTGCCCACGAAGAGGCCGATGGCGATCCACGCCTCATTCATGCCGCCGAGATACACCGCGCCGGGCAGCCCCATGAGCAGCCATCCGCTCATGTCGCTGGCCTGCGCCGAAAGCGCCGTCACCCAGCTACCGAGTCCGCGACCGCCGAGGATGTAGCCCTCGATGTTGGTGGTGCGGTTGTAGAAGAACCATCCTACAGCCAGCAGAAAGAGCAGGTAGACGAAGAAGGTCAGGATGGTCTCGATCTGGATCATGGACACTTCCTTTGTGGTGAAAGGGTGAGTATGAGGCGCGCTGTGCGGGCCGGGACGCTCGGCCGCCCAGAAGAATGTTCAGCGGCGAAAAGCGTTGCGGACATGCCGATTTTTCAGGAGATTTTCCAAGCGGACGATCTCGTGAAGCGTTGGAGGCTACACGAAAACGAATTTTTTTCCAATAGCGTGTCTAAAAAAGGCTGTTTCTCGAACTTCGTTCGTTTTTGGTGTGGCTAAAATGAAGGAAGTTTCGAATTGTTGGAAAAAAGCGAAGAGTCGAGCTTTTGGCGGCCCAAAATATGAACGCGGTGGACTGGCGAATCGTGATGGTGATCAAAAAAAGATGCCATGAGTCCGACGGCGGTGCAGACGAGCGAGCGAGGGGCGAGTGGGACGGGGAACGCCTGCGGCAAAAGAGTTGACCATCATGGAAATTTTCTGTTGACACTGTGGCGGTTTTAGGACAAAAAGCGTCCATCGAGCCGCTGGAAAGCGGATCGCATCGAACGGGCGATTAACTCAGTTGGTCAGAGTGCCATCTTCACACGGTGGAAGTCACTGGTTCAAATCCAGTATCGCCCACCATCGAAATTCAAGAAGCCGCGACAGTGTCGCGGCTTCTTTTCGTTTGTGGCCGGCGAGTTGGTCGGTGGACGCGGGATGGCGGATGTGAGTGCCGTTGGTAGGCATTTGGGCGGGCATCGGACGCTGTGAGACGCGCCGCATTTTTCGGACAAGGCGAATCCGCCTGCATGTGCGGATGGTGCTGCGCTTCGCGCTCGCATGCTTGCACGTCGAGGCGTTTGTCTGTACACGGCGAGTGGCCCGACCGGGCCGGAGGAACAATCATGGAAATAGTGCTCTACGAACCCGAGATTCCGCCGAATACCGGAAACATCGCGCGGTTGTGCGCCGGTACCGGCACGCCCCTGCATCTTGTGGAGCCGCTCGGCTTCAGCCTTGATGACCGCTACCTCAAGCGGGCGGGGCTCGATTACTGGCCCCACGTCAACGTGACCGTCCACCCGGACTGGTCGTCCTTTCTCGCCTACGCCAATGGCCGTCGGCTGGTGTGCACCAGCTCCCGGCGTGGCGAGCGCTATGACCGTTTCGCCTACCGTAGCGGCGACATTCTCGTCTTCGGCCCTGAGACGCGCGGACTGCCTGCCGAGGTCGTCGAGGCCGCTGGACAGTGTGTCAACATTCCCATTCGCGGTCAGGTTCGCAGCCTGAACCTCTCCACGTCCGCTGGCATCGTGCTCTTCGAGGCCATGCGCCAGACGGACGAACTGCCCGCCTAGCCCCTTCCGCATTCACGCAGGCGCGATCAGGCCGGAGCCTCGTTCATGTTCCGGCTATCGCGCCTGTTCTTGTATTTCTGCATCAGATAGACCAGCCCAACTACGCTGACCCCGACGACGTTGTACACGTGGTGCGGGTGGTAGCACAGGAACGTGCCTAGCGCGAAGATCAGCCATTCGACGAGTGTCGTTCGTCGGATGAGGTAGCCCATGGTCAGCGCGGAGAAGGCCAGTGTTCCGATCACCGCGCTGGTGAAGGCCATGCAGACCTCGATGAACGATCCGTAGAGCAGGATTGCCGGTTCGAAGGCGAACAGGAAGGGCACCACGTAGAGGAGCTTGGCGAACTTGAAGGCCGTCCAGCCCGTGCGCCATGGGTCGGACCCCGCGATGGCCGCACCCGCGTAAGCCGCCACGCATACCGGCGGCGTGATGTTCGAGTCCTGGCTGAACCAGTAGACGATCATGTGCGAGGCGATGACCATGCTCGTGGCCGTGTGCCCCGCAATGCCTGCCGCATCGAGCATCTGGACCATGGCCGGAACGGCGAGGGACGCGGTGATGAGGTAGCTTGCCGTGACTGGAACGCCCATGCCCAGCACCAGCGAGGCCAGCCCGATGAGCACGATGGATAGCGGTAGGTTCCCGCCGGACAGCGAGATGATGATGTCCGAGAACTTGAGCCCGATGCCGGTGAGGCTGATGGTGCCGACGATGATGCCGATGACGCCCACCGTCGCGCCGATGACCAGCGTCGCGCGGGCACCGTTGACTGTCGCTTCCCAGATTTCCCGGATTCCCATTCGGTACTGCCTGTCCGTCCAGCTAATGGCGATGCAGGACACCGTGGCCCAGAATGCCGACATGCCCGGCGAATAGCCGAGCAGCATGAGCACCACGATGATCAGGAGCGGGATGGACTTGTACCAGTGCCGCCGGAAGATCACGGAGGCCGGTTCGAAGTCCTCGTCCACGAGGCCGCGGATGTCATGCTTGCGCGCCTCGAAGTGGATCATGGACAGGACGGAGAAGAAGTAGAGCAGCGCCGGGAAGATGGCCATCTTCATGATGTCCACGTAGGGCACTTCGGTTAGTTCGGCCATGAGGAAGCCGCCCGCGCCCATGATGGGGGGCATGAACATGCCGCCGATGGAGGCCGAGGGTTCTATGGCCCCCGCCACGTGGCGGCGGAACCCTGCGCGCTTCATGAGCGGAATGGTGAAGGTGCCGGTGGAGACGGTGTTGGCGATGGCCGAGCCGGAGACCGAACCGAAGAAGGCCGAGGCGATGACCGCGACCTTGGCCGGACCGCCCACGGAGCGGCCCGCCAGCGCCAGCGGCCAGTCGATGAAGAATTTCCCCACGCCCGATTTCTGCATGAACGAGCCGAAGAAGATGAACAGGATGACGTAGGTCACAAGCACATTGGCCATCACCCCGAATACGCCGTCCTGCTCCATGAACAGCGTCACGGCCATGCGCTCAACGCTGAAGCCCCGGTGGGCGAAGAGGTCCGGAAAGTAGGGGCCGAAGACGCCATAGGCCAGAAACGCCACGCCGACGAAGGTCATGGACCAGCCAAGCACCCGGCGGCAGACCTCCAGCGAAAGCAGTACCCCGAGGCCGCTGATCCAGATGTCCGCCATGGATTCGTTGCCGGAGCGGTAGTTGAACGCCTCGAATTCCAGCATGTAGTAGCCGACGGTGACTAGCGCCAGCGCCACCAGCGCGAGGTCCGCCGCCGATGGACGCGACGACGGCGAACGCCGGGACATGGGGAAGCAGATGAGGATCATGACGTAGGTCAGCAGGACATAGACGCCCCGGTTGAACTGCGTGTCGATGGGGAGCCCCGCGATGGAGAAGAAGTAGAAGACGACCATGAACGCGCCAAGGCTATCCGCCACCGCGCGCCAGAATCCGCCGAGTTTGCGCCCCGAACGTGACTCCTTGGACATCACCCGCTTGAGCGCGGCCTTTTTCTCGGCAGATAGTTCAGGCGTTTGGACGGCGTGGGTATCTGATTCGGGCATGGCGGGCTCCGGTGTGCTTGGGGCGATACCCCGTGATGGTGCGCTGGCGGGACGTTCACGCAACGCGGGACCGGAGGGCCCGGTCCCGCGCGGATGATCAGAGGGGGTGCGTCATTCCGGAGTGGGGACCTTGAGGCCCTTCTCCTGCCAGAACTTCGCCGCACCGGGATGGACCGGAATGGCCACGCCCTTGAGGCCGTCCACGATGGTCATGGAGGAGGCGGTCTTCTTGGCGGCGACCATGTGGTTCAGGCCCTCGGGCGAGTAGATGCACGATACGGCGCGGTAGACGAGGTCCTCGGACAGGACGTTGTTGGTGCACCAGTAGGCGGCGTCCTGGAAGGACTTGGTCGGACCGTCCTGCCCGCGGTAGGTGCCTGCGGGAATTTGGACAGGCGAGTAGAAGGGATAGACGTCGTAGAAGCCGGTCTGCACGGCATCGTCATGGACGTTGAGGAGCTGGATTTCGTCGCGCGCCGCGGCCTCGATGACCGAGGAGTTGGGGTATCCCACGAAGACCCAGAACGCGTCGAGCTTGCCGTCGTTGAAGGCCGATGCGGCAGCGGAGTAGCCCATGTTCTGGCGCTTGATCTTGTCCCAGATGCCGATGTGGCGGAAGAAGCGTTCCGCCGCGGCTGCCGCGCCGGAGCCTGCGTTGCCGATGGCGACACGCTTGCCGGCGAGGTCCATTGCGGACTTGTAGCCCGCGCCCTTTTTCACTACGAGGTGCGCAGGGGCTCCATACAGGTAGGAGATGGCCCGTACGTTCGTGTACTTGTTGCCGTCCTCCGGGAGTCTGCCGTGGCGACCGAGGTAGGCGTCTCCGGAGTAGACGATGCCGAAGTCTACATCTCCCTTGTCCAGCCGCTTCAGGTTCGCGGTGGAACCACCCGAACCTTCGGAGGACACTTCGATGTCGTCGTAGCTCTTGGAGATATAGCTGGCCATGGCGTTGGCGAAGTAGTTGAATGTGCCGCCGACCGGCCCGCCGCCATAGGCGAGGTAGGCCTTTTTCGCCAGGGCCGGAGACGACCATGCGCAGATGATCAGGGCAAGGGTGGCAATGGTGACGATGGAGAGCCTGTAGCCGCCTTTCATGGTCATCAACTCCTGTTTTCTGGTTTTAGGGGAGTATCCTCAACTGTTTAACATGGAATGCGTGACGCAAGTCAAGCCCGTAAGATGGATGCATACCTTCGGGTATTGCGCTAGCCCCGTGAAAAACTGCGTGCTGTGGAGCTGCTTTGGCGTTGTCGATGATTTGTATTGCGCAGGCTTGTTGCTGATCTCGACGGATATATATCCATGTGAGGTTTTGTTTCAAATGATTTCAGGTGAGTTGCTTTCGACTGTCGCGCTTCCTGTTGTCGCGGTCGTACTCGATGCGGCGTTTGGTGATCCGCATGCCCTGCCGCATCCTGTGCGGGCGCTTGGTGCGTGCGCCGTTCGGTTGGAGGACTGGGCGCGTCGGTTGGGCGGAGGGCTGAAGCTCAAGGGTGTGGCGTGCATGAGCCTGCTCGCCATTGGCGCGTGGTGCGTGGTCGCCGGTGTCGCGGTCCTGCCGGTCGTCGGTATTGTGGCGTCCGTCTATCTGGCCTATGCCGGGTTGGCCATGGGGCAGCTTCTGTGCGAGGCCCGCCACGTCGCCGGTCTGCTCGATACGGGGCTGCTGGACGAGGCGCGCGGTGCGCTGTCCATGCTCGTGAGCAGGGAAACGGCGCACATGACCGAGGCGCAGGTCCGTGCCGGGCTGGCCGAGACGGTCAGCGAGAACCTCAACGACGGATTCGTCGCTCCGTTTTTCTACCTTGTGCTTGGCGGCCCGGCGCTCCTGTGGGCGTACAAGGCCGTGAGCACGCTTGATTCGATGTGGGGATACAAGACCGAACGCTATCGCGACTTCGGATGGGGCGCGGCACGCATGGATGATGTCCTGGCGTGGATTCCTGCGCGGCTTTCGGCGGTCTGCCTTGTTGGCGCGGCGCTCCTCTGTGGGGGCGATGTGCGCGCGGCGCTTCGCGACGTGCGCGAACACGCGGCCCGAAGCGCCAGCCCCAACGCCGGGTGGCCCATGGCCGCCGCGGCGCTGCTGTGCGGGCGCTCCATGGGCGGTCCGGCCGTGTATTTCGGTGTGGAACACCACAAGCCACACCTCGGCCCGGAAGGGTGCGAGTGGGACGCCGCGTCCATCGCTCATCTGCTGAAGCTCGTCCGTGTGGCGGGTTTCCTGTGCGTGGTCGGTTTGGTTTGTCTGTCGGCGCTGGCCCTTGTGTGATCAACGCGCGCACATGCGGGTGTTGCCCTTCGTGCCGAATGCGTATAGACCGGGCTTGCCAGCTGGGGCCTTGCGCGCCCCTCATGTGGATTGCACGCCCGGAGGATGTCCTCCCGGCACAGACGATCGGAGTACGTTCCATGCATTCTGAGATGGATGAATATCCTGAATTCGACTTTCTGGTGCACATCGAGGGCTTTCTTGTCCCTCTCGCTCACATCAGGGCCATTGGCTGGGTGGAGAAGACCTATCCCGATGCCGAGCAGCCCTACGAGAAGGAGCAGTACTATTTCCGCGTCCATCTCGATCAGCCTGTCGGAGATCAAGGCGACGGCGTGGCCCGCGATCTGGCTGCCTTCTTCGATACGGAGGCTGACGCCGAGGCGGGCCGGATGCGCCTTGCCGAGCGGGTTAACGATTTTTACAAGAGCATGTACGCGAACATGATGTTCACGAACAACATCCATTGATTTTTTGCGCGTCGCGGCGAAACCGCGACGCGCACCTTCGTCCCGCCTTCTGCGCCTCGACGGCTCTCGCGGTCGGTTCGTTCTCTTTTCAATTCGAGTGACTTCGTTCGTCGGGTGGCGATTGCGCTGTGCGCGGTCGGCTCGCCCTTGGCATTCGTTTGGCGTTTTCGCTCGTTGCGGAAGGCCAGCGTGATGAGGTGTCGGGTTTTGCGCGCAAACCCATGGCGCGAGACTTCGGACTGCGCTAACATGGGGCGCCGCCGTGTCCCCCCCCCTGTACGTCGGGGCGGTGGCCATCCGTTGGCCGGAGCGAGTTCCGGCCGAAAACCAGCGTCCGCCACGAGCGAGGAGACAGCATGAATGCCTTGCGCGAGTTGCTCGAAACAGCATCCTGCGACCTGCATGCCCGGTTTCGGCCCTTTGCCGAGAAGATGGAGCAGGCGGGTCTCGATCCGATGGTCCTCAACGTTTTTAAGTCGCTCTACGACCGCCTTCTGTGCGGCGAGACGGGCGATATGCCGGAGCGCTCCGTCGTTCCGGTGAAAGAGGGCGAGATACGGCGCTACGGCGAGCTTGCCGACTACACCGATCTGGGCATGACGCTCATGAATCAGGTGGCCATCATCAAGCTCAACGGCGGACTCGGAACGAGCATGGGGCTTGAGCGCGCCAAATCGATCATTCCGGTGCGGGATGGGATGACCTTCCTCGATCTCATCCGGGCGCAGGTGGAGTGCCTGCGTAGCAGCTACGGCGTGAACACGCCGCTTCTGCTGATGAACAGCTTCCGTACGCATGAGGATACGCTGGCCGCCATGCGCGGGTTCGATAATGCCGCGACCGGGCTACCCCTCACGTTCATGCAAAACCGCTTCCCCAAGGTGCTCGCCGATTCGCTGGAACCCGCCCGGTGGCTGCCCGACCCCGAGCTGGAGTGGAATCCGCCCGGACATGGCGACATCTACACCTCGCTGGTTACCTCGCATCTTTTGCCGCAATTGCTGGCGGCAGGAATCCGCTACGCCTTCGTGTCCAATTCGGACAACCTCGGCGCGCTGCTCGACCCGGCGCTTCTGGGCTATATCGCCGCCGAAAAGCTGCCCTTCGTGATGGAGGTTGCCCGGCGGCAGGATACGGATCGCAAGGGCGGGCATCTGGCGCGGCTTCGGGACGGACGGCTCGTCCTGCGCGAAATTTCGCAGTGCCCGAACGAAGACCTGGAGCATTTCCAGAATGTCGCCCGGCATCGCTATTTCAATACCAACTCCATCTGGCTCGACCTCGCGGCCGTGGAAGAAGTCGTTCTGCGCGAAGGCATGGTGCCGCTTGCGCTCATCAGGAATCGCAAGAACATCGACCCGCGCAATCTCGGCTCGCCGAAGGTCATTCAGGTCGAGACGGCAATGGGTGCGGCCATTGCCTGCTTCCCGAAGGCCTCGGCGGTTGAGGTGCCCCGAAGCCGCTTCGCGCCGGTCAAGACCACGGCGGATCTGCTGACCGTCATGTCCGACTGCTACGAATTGCGCGATGACTTCTCCCTTGCGCCGCATCCGGACCGGGCGGCGGCGTTACCGTCCGTGCGGCTGGATTCGCGCTATTACACGCGTATTGACGATTTCACGCGGCGCTTTCCGCAGGGACCTCCGTCGATGGTCGGGTGCTCCTCGCTGTGCGTCACGGGAGACGTGACCTTCGGGGACGGTGTCGTCCTGAGCGGTGACGAGAGCATTCGCGTCCATGGAGCCGCGTCGGTTTTTCGTTGAATGCGGATTCTGGAGAAAGAGTGAAGGGCGCGTGAGGCGCTGTGTTCGCTTGTTGGCGGCATTTCGTAAAACGGGATGCCGCCTTTTTGCGGGCAAGGAGAAAGGGGACGACCAGTGGCCGTCCCCTTGTTTTGCAGGAAAGTGGGGGAGGGAAATCCTGCGCAGCATTCGACGTCCGGTCTTGTTCCGGGGCACTCCGTGCCGCCAGGAGTGCCGGGCCGCGGGAGAGGTGGCGGGTCGCGGCGGTCGGAACAGTTGGCGGCCTTTTCAGGCCGTGGACGTGTCTGCTTTATGTGGGCAAGTCCAGTTTCCGTTTCCGGTGACGGACGAGGGCGCGTTCCGGGGGAATCTGGTCCGGTTTCCGGACCCTGAGATCGGTGTCGAGCGTGTGTATCCGAGATTCAAGGGGGATGGGAAGTCCGGTCATTTTCCGCCGGTAATGTGCGTCTCCTCGGGGCTTCCCTCCCCATACAATACATAAGGCATCCGGCACGGAAGGCAAGCGGAAAACGTTGCGCTACGGGCGTTGCCGCAGGGCGCCCTGCCGTTTCGCATGGTGGGGCGGACGGTTGGGGTGTGGATTTTTCTGTGGGGTCTGTGCGTGCGCGCAAGGGCGCGACGGAACGCCTGCCGAATCCCCCAACAGAGCTGGCCCCCGGCCGGGGATACCGCTGCGGAGCCTTTCCATCGTCAACCGCAGGGTCGGCAGGCGGAATGGATCATAGGCCAATGAAGGTTGGGGGGGCAATGGCGGGGGAGTCGGGGGCAAGGGCTGTGGGCGAGAGAGAAAGGGAAGGGCCGCGCACCATTTCTGGGCGCGGCCGTGTCGTGCGTTTCGTGTTACTGAACGATGATCGTGAATTGTCCGACCCGAATCATGCGGGAAGGTGTGATTGAATCCTGTTTGGGCATACCTTCCAGCGGCGTGGTCAGCGCCATGAAGGTGGCGGTATCGAATCCGTGCTCCGCCAGCGGGTGGTCTTCATCGACCAGATAGAACGATTCAACGCTGATGGAGCCCGGAGTATCGAGTTGCTGACCGTTGCGCCAGAAACTGACGACGACGTCGGCGCTGAATCCGGCGGGTAGCCGGACGGGCATTCCCGTCAGGAACGAACGGGAGTCGGAAATCGTGGTTTTCGGCATGGTCAGCAAGGGTTCGGCCCGCGAGTCGCCGCAGGTAAAACGTACGGCGCTTCCCTTTGGGAGATTGCTGGCGACGAGAGCGACATAGAGGTCCATGTCCTGTGGGGCCTCCAGCAGCACCGGAACGTTCAGGTCCGGCTTGTCGGCCATGTTGACGACCTTGACGTTGCGCATGGCGACGGCGGGGTTGCCGAGCAGCCATGAAGCAAAGTCCTTGATGTCTCCGTCCGCGGGGATTGGGTTGGGATGGGGCGCGGTTTCGATGCGGGTGATGAGGCAGTAATGATCTCCGGAAATCGTGTCGGGGCTCCATTCGAATGGGTCCGCTCCCACTACGATTTGTCCCTGTCCAGAGACGGCGATGGGCACGCTGTCCGCCTTTGCCGAGGTCTTCAGTTTGTTGTTGCCCCATTGTGAAGGCCACAGGAGCATGCTGGCCTTGCTCCAGTGCAGGAAGATGCGCCCCGAGGCTGGCCCCTGAGACAGGTTCTTGCCACGTACGTAAATATAGTTGACCTCGCCGGCCGAAATGTCGCGGGATACGTCCGAGCGCCAATTCCCCGCGAAGAAGGCCTGCGGGTTCGCCTGTGGCATCGGTCCCCACGGGATGATGTCCGGGCTGGAGCAGGCCGATCCATTGTCGGGTATTTGGCCTATGTCTGAGAGATTGTCGCGAACGAAAAGGTCGTTGTATAGCGGATGGACAGTGTCGAAGGTGTCTACCCTATACATTGTCGCGTCGATGCCGCACTCGCCGTAGCCGATCCAGAAATACCCGCTCTCGCCCCAGCCTGAGCCCCAACTGTTTTTGCACAGCCATGCTGCGAGAGCGTCGCTGTAGCCTACGCAGCATACGGCGTGCCCACCTTGCAAAGCGCCCGACGTGTGTCGATAGACGCCCCTCTTGTAGTGGCGGAAGTCCTCGTAGACGCTGAAGCATGTCAGCAGCGGTCCTCTGCTGCTCAACCACGTTTTCATGGCTGCGGGATCGTTCATTCCCGTGTAGTTTCCGACTTTGGTCACCTGTTGCGCCCAATTGCCGCAGAGTTTGCAGGGCTGGTCCTTGGGGGAATAGGGAAAGCAGGCTTCCGGAACCACGCCGGTGGTCTTCGCGTAGTACATGGCGCTGGGGTTGTTCCAGCCCTGCGAGCATTTGCAATTGTTGCAGAAGAACATTTGTGCGGGCGAAAGAACGGGCAGCACCGCGCTGCCGGAATCATTGCACGCCACATCGACGTGGGTCCGCACGTTGGCTTCGAGGGTCGCCGTTGAGGCGAAGGCCACGCACGAACCGCAAGTCTTCTGATTCGTGACGGGCGTTACGAAATTGCGTCCGTTCACGTTGCGCCAATCGAAGGCGGTGGGATACGCGGACGTTCCCGCCTCTGCCCTCATGTACATTTCCCTGTGCTGCCGGTAGCGGGTTCGAGCCAGCGTTTCCGCCTCCTGCAGGGATGGTTCTCCCTCGCCGGGGTGGCAGCCGAGCATCTGTTTCCATTCTTTGTCGGGAATGAGGGATACGGGCGTCTCTCCCGCTTCCCATGTTGCGTTTCGCAGGGCAAGCAGACCCTGCAACGAACTGATGAAGCGTTTCGTGTCGTTGGTCATGCGTCGTCTCCTTTGCGAAAGCGCATCCAGTGTCGACGGCCTGGGGACGCTACTGCCTCGTGTGCGCGTCAGAGCGCGGACGGGCGCGCCGGGGATGCGGCGTTACATTATATTCAGGGTGAAAGTGATACGCATGGGCGTATCCTCTTCGCGTTCCCATGGACGGCGGTATGCGAGTTTCAGGATGGTTTGGCCTTTTTTCTGGGCGCGAAGGGTGAGGATGCGCAGGCCGCCAGCTCCGTCGTTTCTGGATGTCGGCGGTTCGAAGGTGTCGTAAAGAAGGGATACCCCGGTGGCTTCCAGTGGGGACGAGAATTCCCAGCCGTAGCCAGTGGTCGGGTTCTCCGCCAGATGAAGAAGCAGCTCGTCGCCGAGAGCGATGTTCACGGTTTTGCCGTCGTCGCTTTGTCGAAGTACATGTTTGCGCATGCTGCCGTCCATGGTGCGAGCTGTTGTGCGTGCCGCATTGCTGGATGCGGCACGCATCAATGCATCTAGCGTTGATGTACCGTCGAATGTTCCCCTATGCCGAGGAATAGGCCCGGTTCCACTGTCGGGTTGGCGCTGAGCATGACGTGGTGCAGCATGCGCAGCTTTTCATCGGTATGAGGACTTTTCAGGGCCGCGGCGCGTACAGCCTTGTCGCAATCCTGGGGGGGTACCCAGAACGCGGCCTTGAGGTTGACCTTGAAGGCGTCGCCGGGCTCGTGCCCGTTGCTCTTGTAGGAGTACGAGATATTCGATTTCCAACCTGCGGGCACCTGGAAGGTGGACCCGAATATCTGGGTGTAGGGTGACTTTCCAGCCGGAGGCTGGGGAATGGTGGTCCAGTCCATCTTGATGTACCCACCGTCGGGCAGCGGGGTGCCACTGGCGAAGCAGACCTGCGATCCGGCGGGCAGATCCGTGCATTCCAGGAAGACATAGACCAGTCCGCCCACGGAACCCTGGGTATAGTCGACCGTCGTCTCGAAGGTGACCCCGGCGTCCACGACGCGGATGTTGCGCCAGCCGATGGTCGGATGGTTCGCCAGAAACAGTCCAAGATTCTTCATGTCGCTAACTTTGGGGACAGGGATGTCATGGTCAGCCGTACCGATGCGGGCCACGAGGCAGTAGTGGTCGTTGGCGATCATTTCGGGAACCCAGGTGAATGGGTCGTCGATCACAGCGATCCCGTCGGCGGGAATGTCCTTAACAGTCACCTTCTCGGCGCCGGAGGACGTCTTGAGCGTGTTTTGGAGCCACTGGTCGGGGTAGGGGACCAGTGTGGCCTTCGTGTAGTTCAGGACGAAATCCGCACTGCGGGTTGTCGTGCCGAGGTTTTTCCCTCGCACATAGATGAAGTTGCGGCCGTTGGCCACGAGGTCCTGACCGGGGTCCTGTGACCAGTTGTCCGTGAATTTCTTTACTGGATCGTCCACGGGTTGCAGGCCGACGGGAATGATGTCCGGGCAGCCAGTCGTGCCGCCATCGGATGGGACGTTCCCTGCGTCATTGAGATTCTTCCTGATGAAAACATCGGTATAACGATCAGCCATGGTTTTCCTCCGGGCCTGTTAGAGGTTAGGGGAAATGGAGCAAGACTGAGAATTGTTTCGAATAATAGTGGCACCAATAGAAAAGTCAATATCAAACAACTGTTTGCCAATGTGGCGCTTAGTGGATCCTCTGCCCCTGCGGCGAAACGAAACCGCCCCCGTCGGAACCTTCCGGCGGGGGCGAGTGAAAGAAACATTTCATGAACAAACTCAGGCGCGAAGCAATGCCGAAGAATTTGCGTGCGGACACATGGGGTAGCTGCCGACAGGTCCGAAGGCGTGAAACCACTTCTGCGGTCAGGAAGAGCGTAACTTGGTCAGGGCTTTCTCCAACTCCAGGACGGCGGCCTCACGCCGTTCATCCGTCAGTTTTTCCATGTCCAGCTGCAGGCGCAAACCTTCGCCTTGGCTGCTGATGAATCTGCTTTCAGTGTCCAGATTGTCGTACAGGCCGAGCACGGCGTATGGACGGACTTGGCGGCGAATGCCCTTGACCGTCATGGGCTCTCGCGCCTCGGTAGCCACGATGTCGCTGACCAGCGCGTAGGTTTCATAGGACATCAGGATGCCTCCTGTATCGGCCTGGGCTTCCAGCCGTGCAGCCAGATTCACCTCGCCGCCGATGATGGTGTAATCCATCCTATCTTCGGAACCGAAGTTGCCAACGTTGCAGTAGCCGGTGTTGATGCCGATGCGCATCCTGAATGGCTCTTCATAGCCCATGTCCCGCCATTCTTCGTCCAGTTCGACCATGCGCCGCTGCATGGCAATGGCCATGTTCACGCAGGCCTTGGCGTCTTCGGTAATGCCAAGGGTCTGCGGGTCGCCGAAGAACATGAGCATGGCGTCGCCGATGAACTTGTCTATGGTCGCTCCGTATTCCAGAGCAATCTTGGACATCTCCGTGAAATAGAGATTGAGCAGCGTGGTCAGGTCTTCGGGCTGGAGGTCGTCCGTGGTTTTTGTGAAATCCTTGATGTCGCTGAAAAACACCGTCAGTTTCTTGCGCTCGGTTGTGAGTTGCACGTCGCGGGCACCGGAGAAGATGGAGGCATAGACTTGAGGCGAGAGGTATTTGGAAAGCTTGTTGGAGAGTTCGCCTAATTGTTGATTGCGCTCATCCAGTTCTCTGGCTGCCTTGTCACGTTCTTCCTGGGCCTTTCGTTGCTTGGTGATGTCGAGCCCAACGCACAGAACGCCCAACACCTCGCCCGACTCTTCGTCCAACAGTGCTCGGTTGGTCCAGTTCACCCAGACCAACGTGCCGTCCTTTCGAATGTTTTCGTTCTCGTTGTTTGCGTGCTCGTCGGGATTTTGAGCGATATTCATGATCATGCCCGACAAGTCTCGTCCCGTTGACTCCAGTTCTGGCACAATAGTGCCCACGATGCTCTTCCCGAGGACTTCCTCTTCGGAAAAGCCAAAAAACTCTTGGGCATATTCATTGAAGAAGGTCACGTTCCCCGACCGATCGAGCTTGAGAATGATGCTGTTGGCATTTTCCACGAGTTCTCGGTATTTCACCTCGCTTTCGCGTACGGCCTCTTCCATGAGCATCCGCTCGGTGATGTCCTCCTTGACCGCCACAAAATGAGTGACTTTTCCCGTGTCATTGAGGATGGGCGCGATGGTGGCGCTCTCCCAATACACCTCGCCGTTCTTGCGGCGGTTGTGGAAGCTGCCTTTCCAGGCCTGTCCGTCGAGAATTGTCTTCCAGAGGTCTTCGTAGACGGATCTGGGTGTTTTTCCGGAGCTGAGTATGCGTGGGTTGTGTCCCAGGATTTCCTCGGGTGAGTATCCCGTCACGTCGCAAAAGGACGGGTTTACGTACTCAATGATCCCATCCCGGTCCGTGATGACCACGGAAATCGGGCATTGCTCAACCACCTGCGAGAGTTTTTTGATGACTTCCTGGGCCTTCTTCTGTTCTGTCACGTCGCGGATGGACGCGATGATCTGTATCTCGTCTCCGGTCTTGATGGGGCTTAGCTTGATATCGGTGGCGATGCGGAGTCCGCCCTTGATCTGGGCTTGAAAGTTGCCTTCGCCCGAAAGTCCTTTGTCCGCATTGTTGCGGAAAAACTCTTGCACATGGGCCGGATGGGACTGCCGCGCCTCTTCGGGCACGAGTATTTCGATGGGACTGCCGAGCAACTCCTCGCGCGAGTAGCCAAAGGTCTTGACCGCCTGAGAGTTGGCATAGGTGATCGTTCCGGCCCGGTTGACCATGATCATGGCGTCGGGCGCACCCTCCAGCACGGTCTGAATACGCCCTTCGCTTTCGCGCAGTGCGGCTTCGGTGCGCTGCCGTTCCTCAACTTCTGCGGCCAACTCGGCATTCTTGTTCGTTATGCTACGTATCAATTCCTGACGTGAGGGCTGCGCGAGCATGGCAATGATGTCCTCAAGCGGGTAGTCCTGGGCCGAGTATTCCTCGTTTGGCAAATACAGCATCCCATGAAGGGTTGGTGACGCCTTCCCAGCGAAGGCGGCGGATACGCCGAAAAATTTGAGGATGGCCGGAGGGGGGCAGACGGGGCACCCGAAATCGAAGAAGACAGACAACGCCAAACGGCCATTTACTTCTTCGAGTCCCAATTTCAGCAGGGTTCCCATTTTGGACGTTCGTTCCAAACGGCAGAGTTCGGAGTAGAAGGTCGTGATCTTGGTGCACAGGATCGAATCAAACCCGAACGCTTCTGTCAGCCTCAGGATTTTCCTGCGCGCATTGTTGAAGGAGTCGGCGTCGTAGGCCGAAATGCTCCCGAGTACGATCACGCCACGTACCTCATGACCAGGCAGGATGCGTCATCATCCCCCTTGGCAAAGTGCTTCATCACTCTGTCCGCGATGTCCTTGGCCGATCCGGTCAACAGCCCGGGAAGATCATGCACTTCGAAGTGCTCCTTGATGCCATCGGAATACAGCATGACCACATTGCCCGGCGCGAGTTGTACGATTTGCTCCTGCGGCTGGCTCATCATGTAGCCCACAATGCCATCCCGGGAGACCATCCGCAGATGTTCGATGCCGAAGATGCGGCAGACGATGTTTCCCACGCCGGAAAAGCGCATCACGCCGGTGGCCAGGTCCACGTGGCACAGGCTGGCCACGCAGCCCCGTGTGCCACGTAAGTGCCTGTGCAGCCCTTGTAAAATGTCTACGAGCGTACTGTTCCCGCTTTCGGCAAGAAAGGCATTGACCATCACCGCTACCTCGTAGGCTTCTGGACCATGGCCGAGTACGTCTACTTCGGCCATAAGACACTGCGTTTCATCGATCCGGAAGTATCCGGTGTCGCCACATTCATCGTCTGGTCCGTTCAGGGAACGCTTAACAAAGTGGCAGTCCACTCGGGGCATTTATCTTCTCCATTTTCGCGCAGTGCACGTGGTTCCTTGTCCAACTCTGGATTCTATGGTGAATTCGTCCATGATCCGTTTTACTCCGGGCAGTCCCAGACCAAGGCTGTTGCCCGTACTGTAGTTGTCCTGCATGGCCTGTTCGATATCTTCGATTCCCGGTCCAGAGTCCTGGGCAATAACCTCTAGTCCGGTGCGCTCGTCGTCCTGAATGATTCGGATATTGACGGCTCCTCGTCCTGCATAGCGAATGATGTTGGTCGCTAGTTCTGAGACGGCGGTAGCTATGAGGTACTGATCCGTTTCCTCGAAGCCGGCTTCCTTGGCCATGAGCCGAGCCGTACTGAGTGCCGCTCCGGTATCCGAGAGGTCCACAAGATCTACGCGGCATTCTCCGGCCATATCATTCATCATTGTTTTCAGTATCCTCGAAGGGGTCAGGAGTTTTCAGCTCCGGTTCGTCCCCATCGTGTGCTTCGTCTTCTTCCGGGGTGTCGACATCCTGTTCTTCGTCGGTATCCTCCCACTCGTCTTCCGCCGCAGCGGACGGCGCCGGGCGCAGTTGCGCCAGGGCATCGTTGCTGTTCTGGGCGGTTAGGATGTCATTGCAGTCCACCTCGAGATCGATGAGTGAGGAGACCACCCCCGGTTGAAATCCGACGAAGAAGATTTTGGCGCCGAGCAGAGTTACGGTGCGGGCCGTATCCGCCAGTAGCCCATAGCCGATGGAATCGATCATCCGGATGGTGGAGACGTCAATGAGCACGCCGCGAATGGACATGGCGTACACCTTGTTCAGAACCATTCTGCGGATTTCCTTGAATGTTTCGTCTCCGAAATCGTCCGGTGTCTGGACCATGAGCACGCCGTCAACGACATGCATCCCCAGTTGGGGAGTGGCCTGTGCGTCATACATATTTTCGCCCTCCCGGAGAACCTGGCGTGGAAGCTGCCGGGCTCCTGTGCTCCAAGAAGAACAGGGCTACTTCGCCTTCTTCACTTCAAGGTTCATGAAGGTGAAGGCGTCACCCAGGGCGTCTCGCAGGCTGGAGTTGGTTGCCACATCACCGAGGTCGATCCCGAGCTGTACAAGGGTTTCGGCCACCGCCGGAGAAATGCCGGAGATGATGCAGCGGCATCCCATGAGCTTGGTCGCCTTGGTGATCTTGATCAGATGGTTGGCTACGGCGGTATCCACGGCGGCCACTCCCTGGATGTCCAGGATGATCGTCTTGGCCGCAGTCTCTTTGATCTTGGTCAGCATGGCGTTCATCATCTGCTTGGCGCGCAGAGAATCGACCACCCCGAGGACCGGAAGCACGACGATGCCTTCCCAAAGGCTGATGGCGGGGGTGGATATTTCCTGAATGGTTCTGCTTTGCTCCCGGAGTCGCTTCTCGTCTCGTACTCGCTCCGTGATGTCCAAAATGTATTCCAGGCCTCCCACTACCTTTCCATTCTTGTCCGTGAGCGGGGCGGCGGTATACTCGATGGGCACGACGCGGTCGCCGATTTTTGCTTCGTTTCTGGCGGTGCAGGGTTCGCCGGAAGCCATTGCCGTTTTCATGCGGCACTCAGCCGTTTCGCAATGCTGCGAATGAAAGAGGCTGTAGCAGGGATGGCCTAGAGCGTCCTTCGACTCTTTGCCAAGTAGCGTGCGACCCTGTTGATTTATGAAGATTAGCTTCATGTCCATGTCAACAGCAAAAACGGGTGTGGGAATTTGGTCCAAAACCCGGGTTGCCAGTTCGTCATTCATGGATGAGGCCATGCTTTTCTTCTTGATCGCCATATTTCCCCCTCATTTTTAATAGAGCTTTCAAGACAAGCACATAGATAGTTTTGTGCTTCAGGAAGACATCGCGCGGACGGATTTTTGAATATACGAAAACGTTGAATAATTTACTCTGCTTTTGCGATCAGTACAAGCGGCGTTCCTGAAAAAGCCAGCACGTCACCCCAAGGGCAGGGTGGAATCTGTTCGCTAGCTGCGTTGTTCGCGTGGCGTTGTCGCCCTGTGACTTCGAGGTCGCAAGGCGTGCCAGAGGTGGGGCCGAATTGGTGGGGAGGGCAGGTCTGATTCGAGTGCCAAGTCTGGTGCGACAAAGTGTTAAATCAACTGCAACCATTTGCCGCTCAAGACCCGGATAGTCTATGTCGAAACTCTCGGAATCTTCGCGGTGTATGATGGTGCGCAGTGGTTCAAGCTACAGTCGGCGGTAATCGCGTAGGGCGCGTGGATATGTGAACAGAAAATGTGAACAAAAAGAAAAGGGACTTAGAGCTAAACTCTAAGTCCCTGTATTTTCTGGTCGGGATGGCGTGATTTGAACACGCGGTCTCTGCGTCCCGAACGCAGCGCTCTACCAGACTGAGCCACATCCCGTTTGTCGTTGCGAGGAAGGGAATTAAGGGTTTCGTTCCTGTTTGGCAAGCACTTTTTTCGATTTGTCTGAAAAAAAGCGGTTCGGTGGGGTGGAGGCGATAACGCGTGGTGAAGGGGTATTCGGAGAAGGTGGGGGATGGGGACCGTTGAGTCGCTTGAGAAGTGGTGATTTTGGTGCGAAATTGATAAATCACAGTGGGTTGCGGAGTTGGGTGCGTTTGGATGGTGGTAATACTGCGCGTTCCGGCGGTTGAATGACCAATGCCGACCCGATGCCAATACCGAGATTCCATGCGGTGCGCAGAGGAAAAAGCTGCGTAAATTCGCTGTTGTCCTTGGTGCGTATTTCTTTTACATCGTTTTCTTGACCCAGTTCACTGTGATTGATGCGGAAAGCATGGTACGATTCTCCCACGGACTCGGCTTCGTTGTCCTTGCCGGGGGATGTGTTCTGCGCCTGCTGCCGAAAAGGAGTTCCTGACGTGGTTACGGTAGTTGTCGTTGATGACTCCGCCTTCATGCGGAAGGCCATTCAGACCATGCTCGAGAAGGACCCCGACATTCGCGTGGTTGCCACCGCGCGCAATGGCGAGGAAGGGCTCGAGATGATCCGTCGCCATCAGCCCGACGTGGTGACGCTGGATATCGAAATGCCCCGCATGGACGGCCTGACCGCTTTGCGGCACATAATGATGGAGATGCCGAGGCCGGTGCTCATGGTCAGTTCGCTGACCACCGAGGGGGCCGAGGCGACCCTCAAGGCGATGGAGCTTGGCGCGGTGGACTTCATCCCCAAGCAGCTTTCGAAGGTGTCGCTTGATATCATCAAGATAGAAGAGGACTTGCGCACGAAGGTGCGGACCGTGGCCCGCCGAACGTTTCGGGTGCCCACTCCGGTTCGTCCGCGCGCTGCGGCCGCTACGCCGACCCGCCCCAGCCCTGTGGTGCGGACCACTGGAACCCTCAAGCGTGATGTCATCGCCATTGGCGTATCCACCGGAGGGCCGCCGGCCGTGCAGAAGGTGCTGTCGCAGCTTCCTGCCGATCTTCCCGCGGGCATTCTTATCGCCCAACATATGCCCGCAGCCTTCACCGGCCCCTTTGCCAAGCGCCTTGATGGCGTGTGCGCGCTTACGGTGAAGGAGGCCGAACATGGTGAGCGGTTCGCTCCCCGTACGGTCTATGTCGCCCCGGGCGGAAAGCATCTTCGCATCGATCAGAAGATCAGCCGCATCGAGGTGATTGTCTCCGAGAAGCCCACCGAGGCGCTCTACAAGCCGTCTGCCAACGAACTCATGGCGTCCGTCGCCGAGGGTGTTGGCCGCCGAGCTCTCGGAGTTATTTTGACCGGAATGGGGAATGATGGCATGGAAGGAATGAAGGTCCTGAAACAGCGTGGCGGACGGGCCCTTGCACAGAGCGACGCGACCTGCGTCGTCTATGGAATGCCCAAGGCCATCGTGGATGCGGGACTGGCCGACGAGATTGTGGATATTGACGATATGGCACAGGCCATTGTCGACAATCTTTACAAGTGACCCATATGCCGTGCCGGACATCTGTCCGGGCGAACGACGCAAGGATGGGAGAGCGATGGAGAACTGCAAGGAGATTGCCAAGGTCCTGAAATCGGGCGAGATCGACGAGAAGCGCGAGGCCGCATTTCTCGCCGGGGAGCATCAGTGCAGGGAGGCCATTCCCGCACTCGCGCAGCTCCTGCTCTCGGACAATCTGGGGTTGCAGGAAGCGGCGGACATGGCGCTGCGCAAGCTCGGCGGCGTGGAGACCGCAGATGCCGTCATTCCGCTGTTGCGCTCGGACGAAGCTCCGGTGCGCAATCTGTCCATGGACATCCTGCGGGAGATCGGCAACCAGGCCATGCCTTCGTTGGTCAAGCTTCTGCACGACGAGGACGCCGACGTGCGCATCTTCGTGTCGGACATTCTCGGTTCCAGCAACAGCCCTCAGGCGGTGCCGCCGCTGGGTGAGCTGCTGCTGAAGGACCCCGAGGTCAACGTGCGCTATCAGGCCGCGGTGAGTCTTGGCGAGCTGCAGATGAAGGCCGGGGCGAAGTACCTCAACCAGGCCCTCAACGACGAGGAGTGGATCCAGTTCGCGGTCATCGAGGCCCTGGCCAAGGTGCGCGACGATAGTTCCATTGGGGCGCTGGCCAAGGCCATGAGCAAAAGCTCGGACCTCGTGGCGTCCATGATCGTCGAGGCACTTGGCGAGATGGGCAACGTGAAGGCCGTACCCATGCTGCTCGTCCATCTGGAGACCTCGCCCACGGCGCTGCGCAACAAGATCGTCAAGGCCATTGTGAACATCCTCGGGGGCAAGTCACTGACGCTGCTCTCCGAGCGGGAGCGCGAGAAGTTCCGCGAATACCTGCTCGTGGCCATCCATGACGAGGAAGAGGACATTCAGGACGCCGCCATTCTCGGCCTCGGTCACGTGGGTGGAGCCAAGGCCTCGGAGGAGGTCCTTCGTCTCGCCGCGCAGATGGATGGCGAGCGTGAGCCGGAACGCCTCGAATCTGCCGTCAGCGCGCTGGCCACCATCGGCCACAGCCCCGCGCTTCGCAATGCCCTGCACAGTGGAGACAACGGGCTTGCCCTTGTCGCGGTCAACGCGCTTGGACGCATCCCCGGAGATGAGGTCTGCGGCGTGATGAGCGAAGCGTTCTGGGATTGCGAGCGCGATGTCCAGCGCGCGCTGATCCTGGCCCTGTCCAACTGCGGCGCGGCGGTCAAGGAGTTCTTCCTCGACGTCCTCGCGCGGCACAACGACGGCACCGTGCTCAAGGGCGCATTGGCCTATTTCGGAAACGTGCTCAAAGATCCCGGCACGGGCGACACACTTTTCTCGTTCCTTGAGCATCCCTACGACGACGTGAAGGAAGCCGCGCTCGACGCGTGCGTCAACGTCGGCGGTCCGGAGATGGGCGAGCGGTTCCGCACGCTATTCCGCAGCCCGGAACCCATTCATCGGCTCATGGCTGTCTACGCAATGGGCAAGCTCGACATCGGCGCGTACATTGAGGAGATCAAGCTGGCGCTTGAGGATGAAATCCCCGACATCCGCAAGGTGGCGCTGGAGTCCTTCTCCGAGTTGTGCGTCGAGCTAGTCGAGTGGCTGCCCGTCATCGAAAGCCGCATGCGCGACGAGAACCGCGAGGTTCGCCTCGCCGTGGTTGATCTCATGGGCAGCTGCGAGGACAGGGCCATCGTGCCACACCTCATGGGCGCGCTCGACGACGAGGACGACTGGGTGCGGGTGCGCGCCATCGAGGCCCTTGGCAGGCGGCAGGCCTCCGAGGCCATTGTCCGCCTCGTGGAGTTGCTCGATGTGGATTCCCCGCTGGTGCAGATCAAGGCGGTGGAGGCCCTCGGCTCCATCGGCGGCAAGATGGCATTCCGCGCGCTGTTGAACGTTGTCAACTCGGATAACCCGGAGTTGGCCGCGGCTGCCGAAGAGGCACTCGAAAGGATTCAGGGGGAACAGGAAGAGGAGGAGCGATAGATGTCTTCACTCTTCTCCAAGACTATTTCCCTCGGCAAGGAATTCACCATCGGTGATGACGAGTTCAAGCAGCTGCGCGATTTCATCTACGACAAGTGCGGCATCTACATCGCGGACAACCGCAAGTATCTGCTTGAAAACCGCCTGCGCAACCGGCTCAAGCATCTGAACCTCAAGTCGTTCGGCGAGTATTACTACTATTTGCAGTACGACGCGCAGCGCCGGCAGGAGCTGAACAAGCTCTTCGAGGTCGTGACGACAAACGAGACGAGCTTCTTCCGCAATCCGCCGCAGCTCAAGGTCTTTCAGGACAATGTGCTTGGCGAGATGGTGGACGCGAAACGTCGCAAGGGCGAGAAGCGCATTCGCATCTGGTCCGCGGGATGTTCCACGGGCGAGGAGCCGTACACCATGGCCATCCAGTTGCACGAGGTGTTGCGCTCCGAAATCGGCCAGTGGGACATCCGCATCACGGCCAACGACCTTTCGGAGGCGGTTCTGGCCTCGGCGCGTCGTGGAGAGTACACGGAGTATGCGTTGCGCACCACGCCGCCGGAGATCATCCCCCGCTACTTCGAAGAGGAGGGCGGCAAGTTCAAGGTGAAGGCCGATCTGAAGAAGCTCATCACCTTCGGGCAGATCAACCTGAGCGACCGCATGCAGCTCAAGCGCGTGGAGCGTTCGGACATCGTCTTCTGCCGTAACGTCATCATCTATTTCGATGACGCGATGAAGAAGAACGTCATCAGTTCGTTCTATGACAATCTGCTTCCGGGGGGGTATCTGTTCATCGGCCACTCGGAGTCACTGCATAACATCACCAGAGCGTTCAAACCCGTGCATCATTCCGGAGCGATCATCTACCAGAAGGTCTAGTTCACGGCTCGCCCGCGGGCGACGGAATTCAGGAGGTTGCAAGCCGCGATGACTTCGAATGACAGGCGACAGGAAACTCGGCTGCCCAAGAACTTTCGGGTGGAACTCAGGGAATTTCGTTTTCCGCTCGCACGGCAGCCGAAGCATGAGGTCTGCTGCGCGGACATCAGCGCGGGCGGTATGAGTGTTGAGTGCGGACGGAAGTTTCAGGAAGGCGACAAGTTGCAGGTGAAGATATACATTCCGAGCCTCAACAAGTTTCATCCCGGATTCTTCAAGGTCTTTGAAAGTGATGCGGGGCAGTACCTGCAGGCGATTGCCGAGGTGGTCCGCGTGCAGGACATCATGCCCCTTACGAGATACAAGCACGGCATTCGGTTTCTGGACGTGGACTATGACGATTTGCAGGCCTTGAGGAGCTTCATCGGCAAGTCCGTCTAGCGGTGGTGCCTTCGCTGATTCGTCCCGCTCTCACGCACCATGCGCCCCATGCGGGAAGGGCGCTCACATGACGAGGGAAAGACGTTGGGCATCAAGGTTCTCGCCGTCGCAAACCAGAAGGGCGGCGTGGGAAAGACAACGACGGCGCTCAGTCTCGGCGCGGCGCTGCACAGGCTCGGGAAGCGGACCGTGGTCATGGACCTCGACCCCCATGCGTGCGCATCCATACACCTTGCGCACTATCCCGAGGATCTGACGCATACCGTGCTGGACATCTTCTACGCCGAGAAGGACGCGCTTCCCGAATTGTGGACGCGGGTTCTCAATCGCGAGGAGGTGCCGGGGTTCGATTTCGCGGCGGCGAGCATACGGCTCTCCGAACTGGAGATGGACCTGAAGTCGCGGCCCGGACGCGGAGCGATCTTTAAGGAGGCCCTTGAACTCCTGCCCGAGGACTATGACTACATCGTCCTGGATTGCCCGCCGCATGTGGGAGTGCTGCTTGTCAACGCGCTGGTGGCATCGGATCTGGTCATCATACCCATTCAGACCGATTTCCTTGCGTTGCACGGACTCCGACTGATCTTTGACACGATCCGCACGCTGAACCGGGTGTTGCCCCAGCCCATCCGGTTCCGGGCCTTGCCGACGATGTTCGATCGGCGGGCGGGCGCGTGCAGGAGGGTTCTGAACCTTCTGAGGAAGAAGCTCGGCGACAAGATGTTCGAGACGGTCATCAATCTTGATACGAATTTTCGCGAGGCGAGCGCCAAGGGCAAGGTCATCTACGAGATCGACGAGAAGTCCCGAGGTGCCATAGAATATTCCCTGTTAGCCAAAGAGATCATTGCTCATGAAAACGCCTGAGGAATACTTCCTGGAAAAGAACTTCCTGCCCGAGAATCAGGGGGCCGAGCTTACCGAGGCCGAACAGGCTTTCCTGCGGAAGTATCTGGGCCATGGCGACGGCGCCGACGCGCAGGCCGCCCTGCCGCATCCCGCGCGGGTGCAGGCCGCGCCCGGATTCTCCGCCCCGGCCCGGGCTGCGGATACTGCGGACGAGCCGGACGAGCCGGACCTGATGGGGCGGCTCATGACCGAGTCCTCCATCCAGTTGGTGGCCTTCACGCTGGGGGGGCAGGAATTCACGGTCCCCATCGATACCGTGCAGGAGGTCATCAAGTATGTGACCCCGACGAAGCTCCCGGCCGCGCCGAGCTTCATCAGCGGTATCGTCAATCTTCGCGGTCGGGTGACGCCGCTCATCATGACCGGCAAGCTGATGGGCATTCCCGGTGGCGAGGCGGACTGTCGGTTTATCGTCGTCTGCCGCCGCAAGGGGTTGCAGGTTGGGCTTCTGATCGAGACCGTGAAGACGATGTACCGTGCGCAGCAGAAGGAGATCGACTGGGGTGTGGAGTCGCATCTGGGCGGAAACGTCGAGTTTGTGGCCGGATTGCTCAAGGCCGAGGGCGAGAGACTGGTGGGCATTCTTTCGGTTGATCGCATCGTGGACAAGGTTCTTAAGGGATAGGGAGAGAAAATGTCTAAACATATTCTGATTGTGGACGATTCCAAGACGGTAAGGAACCTCGTGGCCTTCATCATGAAGAAGGAAGGCTTCAAGGTGACCACCGCCGAGGACGGGCTGGACGGGCTGGAGAAGCTGTACTCGTCGGAGCAGGTTGATCTCATCATCTCTGATGTGAACATGCCCCGCATGGATGGCTTCACGTTCATCAAGACCGTGCGCGAGCAGGACATGTACCGCGATGTGCCGATCGTCGTGCTCTCCACCGAGGGACAGGACAAGGATATCCAGACCGGTTTGAATCTGGGTGCCAACCTGTACATGGTTAAGCCTGCGCAGCCCGACTCGATGGTCAAGAACGTTAAGATGCTTTTGGGCGCCTAGTCCGTCGCGCCGGCGTCGGACTCGTATCCAACGGGTGCCCGGTATGTCCCTTTGGGACCGGGTTGCCGAACTTTTGAGGTAGGGCGATGAGTCAGGAGTTCATGGATCCTGAAATTTTCTCGGATTTCATCATAGAGGCCAAAGAGCATCTCGAAACCATTGAGCCGAACCTGCTGGAGCTGGAGAACAACCCCGAGAATCTGGACCTCCTGAACGAAATCTTCAGGCCCATGCATTCCCTCAAGGGGGCGTCGGGCTTCCTCGGGCTGAATACCATCAACATGCTCGCCCATCGTGCGGAAAACGTCATGGACGAACTGCGCAAGGGCAAGATGGTGGTCACCTCCGAAATCATGGACGTCATCCTGACGGCTACGGACCTTCTGCGGACGATGATCGACAATCTCGAAAGCGAAGGCGGCGAAGGGGATGTGGACATTTCCGGTGTCGTGGAGACGCTGGATTCGCTGCTTGTTGCCGGTTCCGCCGCAGGTGGTGCGCCCAAACCCGCGCCCAAGCCTGCGGCTGCGCCGAGTGCCGAGGCCGCGCCGAAGGCGGCGGAGCCAGCACCCGCAGCCGAAGAGGAACTGGAGCCATTCGTGGCGCAGCCCTACAAGCTGACCGTCGCGGCCCGCGAGCACCTCGACGACTTTCTCGAAGAGGCCCGCGAGATCGTGCAGAATCTTAACGAATCGCTGCTCGGTCTCGAAAAGGCGGACGCTCCCGAGGAAACCATCAACGACATCTTCCGCTACTACCACAACCTCAAGGGCAACAGTGGCATCGTCGGATTCGCGGAGTTGAACGCGCTGACGCACGAGGCCGAGACCCTGCTCAACATCGTCCGCAGGGGCGAGATGCAGGTGAGCCAGCCCCTTGTGGATCTGCTGCTGCACGTGGTGGATGCCATCGAGAGTCTCATTTCCAGTGTGAACCCCGAGACGTCCGAGGTCGTGCCCGTGGATATCCGTGGGCTGGTCGCCAGCCTGCATCACGCGGTGGAGACCGGTACCGTCGCGGGAGACGATGGCTCCGTAGCGCCGGCGCAGTCTGCTCCGGCGGCCGCTGTCGCGCCTGTCGCGGAGCCGGAGGTCGAGGCTGCAGCTTCGTCCACTCCCGCTGTGGACGATGAAGACGTCAAGATTTTCATCGCCACTGTCCAGCAGCAGATGGCGGCCATCGACCTCTCTTTGGAGGAAATAGGCAAGGACGCCTCGCAGACGAGCTATGTGGATGCGCTGTACCGTTCGCTGGTGACTGTGCAGAATTCGTCGGGCTACATGGGGTTCGACGAGATCAAGCTGAACGCCAAGCGCACGGCCGATCTCGTCGATCAGGCCCGCAAGTCCGACCTCGATTTTTCCCTGATGCATGACATTCTGCGTCAGGAGTGCTCCATCCTTACCGACCAGCTCGATGCCGTCATCGCCACCCTCGAAGGCAGTGGCCCGGCAGAAGAACTGGTGTCCGCCGCCGCCGATGCGGCAGCGGCTGTGGCCGGGGGCGATGTACAGCCCGCTGCCGAGGTCGAGCCCGCTGTTGAGGTCGAACCTGTCGTCGAGCCGGAGCCTGTGGTGGAGCCGGAGCCCGTGATCGAGCCTGAACCGAAGCCGGTGCTGAAGCCCGCGCCAGCCGCCCCGCGCCCTGCGGCGGCTCGTGCAGCCCGTCCCGAATCCGAGGAGGGGGACGAGGAGGAGCCGGCCGAGGAAGGCGGTTCGGCCGCTCGTTCCGCCGCAGCTGCCGCGCGTGGCGATGCGGCGGCCAAGCAGGCCCACAAGCCCAAGGTCTCCTCGACCATCCGCGTCGATCACGAGAAGCTCGACCATCTCATGAATCTCATCGGCGAGCTGATCATCAACCGCAACCGCTTCGCGATGCTTGCACGGCATCTCGACGAGGGCGGCGAGCATCTCGACATTCAGGAGGTCGCATCCAGTCTGACGGAAACGACCTACGCCATGGCCCGCATTTCCGACGACCTTCAGGATACGATCATGAAGGTGCGCATGGTGCCGGTGAAGACCGTGTTCACGCGCTTCCCGCGCCTTGTCCGCGACCTGTCGCGCAAGAGCCAGAAGGCCGTGGAGCTGATCACCGAAGGCGAAGAGACCGAGCTGGACAAGAGCGTCATCGAGGAAATCGGCGATCCGCTCGTCCATCTTATCCGAAATTCCGTGGACCACGGCCTCGAACCGCCGGAGGTCCGTCTCGAACAGAAGAAGGCTGAGACCGGTCGGGTGTGGCTGCGCGCCTACCACGCCGGCAACTCGGTGAACATCGAGGTCGAGGACGACGGACGCGGCATCGACCCCCAGCGCATGCGCGAAGTGGGTGTGAAGAAGGGCATCATCACCGCTGACGAGGCCAAGAGCCTCGACGATCAGCAGGCCATCGAACTCATCTTCGCCCCCGGCTTCTCCGGCGCTGAAAAGATCACGGACATCTCCGGCCGTGGCGTCGGCATGGACGTGGTCAAGACCAACATCAAGAACCTCAAGGGTTCCATCAACGTGCATACCGAGGTCGGCAAGGGGACTCGTTTCACGCTGTCCCTGCCGCTGACGCTGGCCATCATCGACGCGCTCATGGTTACCGTGGGCGGGCAGGTTTACGCCATTCCGCTCGAAGCCGTGTCCGAGACGACGAAGCTTGACGCAAAGCGCCTGACCGAGGTCAACAATCGCAAGGCCGTGACCATGCGCGGCGAGGTGCTCGGCATTCTCGAATTGGCGGAAATCCTCGAGATCGAATCCGACGGCGAGGAGGAACGCCAGCAGTTGCCCATCGTGGTCATTCAGGATGGCAACCGCCGCCTCGGGCTTATCGTTGACAGTCTGCTCGAACGGCAGGAAATCGTCATCAAGCCGCTTGGCGACTACCTCGGGGAGAAGGAGGGCATCTCCGGAGCGACCATTATGGGTGACGGCTCCGTGGTGCTCATTCTCGATCCGCATGAAATCTACCGCATGTCCATGCGCACCAGTTCCTAGCGCCGGACACGCGCGAATCCGAATGATCGGGGCCGGGGCGGATTACCGCTCCGGCCCTTTTTTACGTCCGGAGGTATCGGCATGGGCATTTGGCTGGCGCAAAGAAGAAGGCCCGCAGTTCCTGGAACTGCGGGCCTTGTGTTGTCATGGAGAAGGTGCGTGTTAGGCGGGGAAGAAGATCATGGCGTTTACAGCCGAGAAACCGGCTAGCGCCATGATCAGCAGCACCACGCCGCAGAGCATGGAAAATTTGTTGCGCATGGGCGTCTGCGAGCGGATGACGATGGTCCACAGCGCGCAGGCCGTAAGGGCGCAGACAGCACCGCCGCCGCTTAAGAAGGGCAGAAGCGCCTCGCGGGGCGTGTTGGCCGCCAGCGGCTGCACGATCCAGTACATCCAGCCCTGCGCGAGGGTTGTCGCCACGGTGCCCAAGAGCGCCCACTTGGCGCAGCAGCGCGCGGCGAAGGTGTAGTAGTCGCGTCCCCAGTCGTCGCGGTTGCGGCGCATGAGCAGCCACACAAGGCCGAGGGCGCTGGCGCAGGAAAGCGAGAGCAGGATGGTCTGCACGAAGAGCGGCGCGAAGAACAGCGAGGACACGCCGCGCGGGATGAGCTGCCAGACGTTGGCCTCGGCGGCCTGCTCCGGGCTCTGGATGAGGACCATGATCTTCACGCTGAGCGATGCCGCGAGCATGAGCATGCCGCATAGCGCGGCGAGAGCGCCCCAGAATATGTGCAGGGCCGGTGCGTTGCGCGATCCCTTCCAGCTGAATGCGTAGATGCAGCCGAAGAGCACGGTGCAGCCGAGGGCGGCCATGGCGGGCAGCGCCAGCATGGGGTTGGCGAGCCACGGCTTCAGGTATTCGGGAAACTGGAAGTGGAACACGGCAAGGCTGCCGCAGACCGCGACCAGCAGGTAGAACAGGAACATCACGCCCAGCTGGCTGATCTGTTGGGCGAATTTCTTGTAGAGGACCTTCTTGCGGGCACCGGCCGCATATTCGCTGAACACGGCGATGGAGAACGCGCCGAGGCCGGTGAGGGCCGCTGTCATATGCAGGGCAAGCAGCAGGAGGAGCCCGATAAGTACGGGATTGAATTGCGGTAATGACATTGCATGAGACTCCTTGGATTGAGATGCGCGCCGGAAAGCATTCGCCATGGGCGGGGTTTTCTTGCCCTAAATCCGCTCCGAGGGCAAGGGCGGGGCGATGCGGTACTCGATTTCCCGGTCATTCTACTCCTTGAGTTTTCCATCGTTGTCGCCTATTTAATAGTCGCGTTGTATGCGAGTGACCCGATGGACAGGAGGCGGACATGGCATTGACGGTCCGGGCGACCCTTTGTGCCGCCGCGGTTTCCATTCTGCTCGGCGGATGCCAGAGCGGCAAGTGGGGGCCGAGCGAGCAGTGGCGGCTACAGAATCTTGAGGAGAAGGCCCTGACCTTCCAGAATGGGCAGATGTCCCAGAATGAGCGGCTGGATGCCCTTGAAAGGCGTCTGGACGCTCTTGGTGCGTCCGGCGATTCCGGCGCGGTGGTCAACGCCACGACCATGCCCGAGGAAAAGCCCCTGCTGTCCGCCGTCGATCTGCACGAGTCCGCTCCCGATGCCAAGGCCCCGGCTGCTCCCGCCGCCCCGGCTCCGAAGGCCGATACGGCCGCGTCGTGGGACGCATATCCTGCCGTGAAGAACGAAGTGCCCGCTCCGGACGCCAAGGCTACCGCAACGCCCGCCCCGAAGGCGAAACCCGCCGCCAAGGCACCGGCCAAGCCCGCGCCTGCCGCGAAGAAGGCCAAGGCGTCGAGCACTGCCAAGTCCCTCTACGACAGTGCCCTCGGTCAATTGCTTGCCGGACAGACCAAACCCGCCCGCGAGAAGCTGGAAAGCTTCCTCAAGTCCTATCCGCGTCATCCCCTCGCACCCAATGCCCGCTATTGGCTGGGCGAGACATATTACCACGAGAAGCGCTATCCCGAGGCCGTTGTGGCTTTCAAGGAAGTCCACCGCCTGCATCCGCGCCACGAGAAGGCCGCCGCCGCGCTGCTCAAGCTCGGCTATTCCTATGCCCAGCTTGGCGACCGCGACAACGCCCGCTTTTACCTCGACGTGCTGGTGCAGGACTACCCCAAGTCCGAACCCGCCACGCTGGCCAGAAAGCGTCTGAAGGCGATGAAGTAGGCCGCGCGGTGGACCGATGACCGAGGAGCAGCTCGCGGAATATCGGGCCAGTCTGGCTCTGCGCCATTGCCGCCATGTCGGGCCGCGCACCTGTCGGCGTCTGCTTGGGCGCTACGGCTCCGCGCGGGATGCTGTGGAGCAGGTCCGCTCGTGGGTGGCGCACAAGGTGGCCTCCGCACGTCAGGTGGAGCAGTTCGTCGGCGGCACATGGGCCGAGGCTGCGGACGCCGAGCACGAGGCCGCGCGTGTTCTGCGCCAGCGCGTGCTACTCTACACCGACCCCCGCTACCCCGAAGCCCTTCGCCAACTCCCGGACCCGCCACTTTTCCTCTATTATCAGGGCCGCATCGAACTGCTTTCCGGTCCGTCCGTCGCCGTTGTCGGCTCGCGCAATTGCAGCGCGGCGGGCATTGCCCATGCGCGGCGCATATGCGCGGAGTTGTCCGAGGCCGGGCTGACCGTCGTTTCCGGTATGGCGTGGGGCATCGACAGGCAGGCCCATCTCGCTGGGCTGGAAGGCCCCGGTTCGTCCGTGGCCGTGCTCGGCACCGGGCTTGACCGCACCTATCCCGCCGAGAACGCCGATGTGCGGCGGCTTCTGGAGGAGCGGGGGCTTCTGGTCTCCGAATTCGCACCCGGAACGGCCCCCGAGGCCCGCAATTTTCCCTATCGCAACCGCATCGTCAGCGGCCTGTCCCTCGGCGTGGTCGTGGTGGAGGCCGCCAGCCGTAGCGGGTCGCGCATTACAGCGCGCATGGCCCTTGAACAGGGGCGCGAGGTCTACGCCGTGTCCGGTCCCGAGGGGCAGGCGTCCTTCGAGGGCTGTCGGGAACTTCTGGACGAGGGCGCGCAACGCGTTTCCCGCGCGTCGGAGATCATTCTCGATCTTGCGCCGCTCATCCGGGCCGGGCTTGATGCCGCGCCGCCGCGCAAGGCGATGCGGCGGGGAGCGACCCCGGCGCGTCGACGCGTCGCGCGGCAGGCCGAGTTGCCCGTGGCGGCGCAACCGCTGCCGGATTTATCTGGCCCGTCTGCGGACGTGCAGAGCGCAGATGCGCAGCCAGCCGCGACGCGTCCAGTCGCTCCAGCCGCCTCCGTGCCGCCGCTGGACGGTGACGAACGCGTTGTGGCCGAACTGCTTGCCGCACACGAGCGCATGCATATCGACGACATTTCCCGCGCTCTGGGCTGGGACGCCGCGCGCACCAGCCGGACGCTCCTGCTCCTAGAGGTGCAGGGCGTGGTCTGCCAGTGGGCGGGCATGGAGTACAGCCTCGGCTGACGGTTTGACGCTGCGGCCCCTTGCCCGCGCCGCGTGCGCGTTGACGCGGCGGTGTTCGGGCGGTAGGTGGTGGATGCGGGAAGACGGGATGCGCCCGTCCTTTCGACATTCTATCCGCGCTAACGGGAGCTTCGACGCATGAACGACGTGATGGACGCAATCGACGAATTCGCGCTGCCCGATACGGGTATGGCCTTCGTCGGCTGGTTGGCCGTGGAGAAGGGCTACAGCGTGGCGACGGTCAACGCCTACGGGCGTGACCTTGAGCAGTTCGAGACCTTTCTTGAGGGCCGGGGGCTTTCGCTGACCGCCCCGGAGTCCGTGGACCGTTCGCATATCCGCGCGTTCATGGCCGAGCTGCACCGTAAGCGGCAGGCCAAGACCACCGTGGCCCGCAAGCTTTCCACCCTGCGCACCTTCTTCCGCTATATGGCCCGAAACGGCATGGTCACCGGAAATCCCGCTGCAGGCGTGCACAATCCGAAGCAGGAAATCCATCACCCCAAGGCGCTCAATGTCGATCAGGCCCTCGCGCTCATGGAGTCCGAATCCGGGGACGATCCGCATTCCCTGCGCGACCTCGCGCTGGCGGAGCTACTCTATGGCTCTGGCCTGCGCATCAGCGAGGCCCTTGGGCTTGAGGTGGACGACGTGGACACCTCGTCCGGCGTGGTGCGCGTGTTCGGCAAGGGCGGCAAGGAGCGGCTGGCTCCGCTTTCCGATGCCGGTGCCGCGAGGCTCGCCGCCTATATCCGTGTGCGCGGCGAGTTCACGCAGAGCCTTGTGCAGAAGGCGCTGTTTCTCGGCGACCGGGGCGGGGCGCTCCAGCGCAGGCAGGCCAACCGCATCCTCGAACGAATGGCCCGACTGGCCGGGCTGCCCGAGGACGTTCATCCGCATATGCTGCGGCACAGCTTCGCCACGCACATGCTGGAGGCCGGTGCCGATCTGCGCAGCGTGCAGGAGCTTCTGGGCCATGCCCGGCTGACCACCACCCAGCGCTATACCCATCTGACCATGGCCGGAATCATGCAGACCTACGACAAGGCCCACCCCCGCGCCCGCAAGAAGTAACCCGAGGGCGTGCCGAGAGCGGGGATACTCCGCGCTGTGGTATGCGTTGCGGCTTGATTTTGCGCCGCATCGTGCCTTCCAGGTATGATTCGCTGTGCTGCTGGAGCCTATTGGCGTGAATTTATTGGAACGAGACGGCCCCCGGTTCGGATATGACACATGTCCGAACCGGGGGCCGTCTCGCGTGTATGCTTCGCCGCCTGAAACGGGTCAGGGGCAGTGTGCGTGGCAGGGGTGGGGAGGAAGGTCTGTCGGTTCGAGGATGTCTCCGAGTTCTGCCCCGAGGAGCTTGCCCGGCCACTTGTAGAAACAGTAGCCGAAGTCTTCGATGGTTTGGGTGATGCGTTGCTGGCCGCCCTTGGCGAAGGGCAGGTGGGAGGCCTGGATGGCTCCCTTGGAGAGCCGGAGTTCCCCGAATAGGTAGAGGACGTTGAAGGGTACGATGTGTTCTGGCGTGTCTTCCTTGCGGATCACGAGGTAGGTTTTCGGAAAGTTTTCGCCACTGTAGGTTTTGTAAAGTGTCATACGCTCTGGCACTCCCTTTCTTCGGAGCGGCGCGGCAGCATGTGGCGCACTTTCCATGCTTTGCGAGCAGATGGTGCGTTATGCTGGCAGCTTGGGATGTCTTGTGGCATCCCGTACGTCGCTCTGGTGGTCGACGTTAGCGTTTCAGGTACACTGCACTTTGTAACACTGAATGCGTTTTTGTGTCATCCATTGAGTACTGCGTGCCAATTAGTAATCACAACAGTGAAGATAAACCAAAAGTCGTATCTGTGCAACGTGTTGGGCGCGAAAATCCAAAAGGGCGCAAAATGCCCGTCGTGCAAGGCATGTCGCGGAAATGACGAAACCGGGGGCGGAAATGTCGGCGGCCGGACGTGATTTTTTCTGGGGTGCCGCTACGAAGGGGAAGATGGGCGAGCCCCCGCAGTCCGGCGTGGAGCCGAGCCGGACTGCGGGGGAGGATGATTGCTGTCAGCCGCGTGGGCAGGCGAAACCGTAGGGGCACCAGTCGCAGTGGCGGCCGGGCCGGGCTTCGAAGCGTTCGCCGTGCAGCATGTGCCGTAGCAGGAAGCGCACGGCGGCTGGGGTCTGCTCGCTGATGGCGCGTTCGCGCAGGTCGTCGTCGGCTTTGTCGGAGAAAAGGAATTTCTCCGCGCCGGTGTCGCGCAGTTCCACCCATCCGGCGTTGCGGGGCATGGTGCCCACGCTTTCGGCGTAGAGGTGACTGTACAGCGGCAGCTGGATGCTCGGAAGTCGTTCGGCCAGCCGCGCAAGGGGCGACTCGCCACCGGGTTCCCAGTCCTCGACGTCGTTCCACAATTCGTCGTCGCCCCACAGCCCATGGGCAGGGACGCCCATGCCGCCGGTTTTGTAGTCGAGGATGATGGGTTCGCCGTCGCGCTCGTCGATGCGGTCGAAGATGCCTTTGAGCAGGACGGGGCGCTCGTCGATGCGCATCTGCGCCTCGTAGGTCTCTTCGAGGCGCAGGATGGTCGTCATGCCCTGTCCCTGCAGGAAGCGCCGCAGGCGTTCGCGGCCTGTGCGTTCGAGGGCGGTGCGCATGTCCCACGGCATCTGCGCGAAAAAGGCCGTATCGCGAAGGCGCTCGGAGAAGAGGTTCATGAGCTCCGTGGCCGGGAGCGCTGAGAGGTCTGTTGGGCGGCCGACGTGCGAGGTCAGGAAGGTGCGCAGCACGTCGTGCACGAGGGTGCCCAGTTCGGCCGGGTCGCCGTCCTCGCTGACCTCGTCCACCGGGCGCAGTGGCGTCAGATACTGATTGAAGAACCGCACCGGGCAGCGCAGATAGCAGTCCAGCATGGAGCTTGAGACCGATTTGCCCGCCAGGCGTCGTTCGAGGGCGTCCTGCACGGCTGGAGTCTTCTCAATGGCGTGAACCGCCGTGGGCAGGCCGCGCACGGGGAGCGTCACGGATTCGAGGGGCGGCGTGCCGCTGCGCAGGAGTTCGCCGCGCCGTTTTTCCTCCTCCCACAGCAGTTCCTCCACGAAGCGGCTGCGGATACTCTTGCCGCCCAGTGGTCCCGCGCCATCGGCTCCACACTGGTAGTAGATGCGCACGCGGCGCGCTCCGGCGATGAGGCGGTGGAAGTTGTGCGCGGAGACGAGGCTGCGGTGGCGGCTGTCCGGCAGGTCCAGTTCGCGGCGTAGCGGGTCCGGAAGCAGTGGATCGTATCCTGTCGCGCCGGGCAGCTTGTCGTCCGTGGCGTCGAGGATATGGACGGTGTTGAAGCGCAACAGACGCGACTCCAGCATGCCGAGCACTTGTAGGCCGGTGAGCGGTTCGGCCTCGAAGGGCACGCGCTCGCGGTCCAGAAGCTGGCGCAGCACGGAGAACAGCACCGGGCGGGGGTAGATGTCGCGGCTGATGGCGCAGTCCGTGAGGGCCGGGATGGAGCTTTTCACCAGCCGGAATAGGCATTCGGCGTCGATGGGGAAGCGGTGCCACGGCCCTTCGCCGTTTTCGGGCACCAGTTCGGAGGCGATGCCCGCGAGCGCGTCGCCCAGTTCCGCCAGCGTGCGCACGGTTTCGAAGCGGGTGCAGCATGCGGCGATGACGCCGCGCAGGCAGGACAGCTGTATCTCGCGGAAGGCCGCGTCCGCGTCCTCGGGCCATGCGTCGGCGGCAGGCTCCCACGCCGTGGGATCGAGAAATTTCCCGCCGCCACGGATGGACTTCTCGAATTCGCGCAGCAGGCCGCGCAAGGGCGCGGTGCCCGCCGGTTCGAGCATTTTCAGGTACGGATGGCGGATGAGGGCGATGACCTCGCGCCAATAATAGCGGCCCGGCCCCTGCGACGTCTCCTGAAGGCGTAGCACGATCTCCACGAGACGGTGCAGGCTGGAGTGCGTGAGCGGGTAGCCCATGGAAATGTTGACGTCCTTGATGGGCAGGTGGTGCAGCACCGGCATCAGGCACGATGTGTCCGGAATGACGACCGCCGTGTTGCGCGGCTCGGATACCGCCAGCGTTTCCTCCAGCGCTTTGAGCTGGGAGTGCAGGTCGAAGCCCTCCACGAAGGAAATGTCCGGTTCCGGCGCGTCGTCGGGCGCCGTGTCGTGCGGTTCCGGCGTTGCGCCCCAGCGTTCGATCCAGCGGACATGCTCGCTGCATGTCCAGTGCGGATGGCCGCCGGTGGCGAGGGCCGGGTCCGTGTGCAGGACCACTTCGGCGGCACCGGATTCCCACGCCGCGCGGAAGATGGCGTCCTCAGTGCCGGTCAGGGCATAGAATCCCGCGATGAAAATTTGTCTGTCGCGCATGAGGGCGGCGGCTTCGTCGGCGTGGGCGGCCACCCAGCGGGCGTCGCGGCCCGGCGTGGTCCAGTCACGCTCGGCCAGCGCGGCGTCGTAGCGCTCGTGGATGAGGGAGAGATGCTCCAGGAGCGCGGCGGCCATGGGCTGCACGTCGCCGGAGAGGTGCTGGAGATTGGCCGGGGTGCGGCCATGGCGGAAGAGTTCTTCCAGCAGTTCGGCGAGGCGTGCGCCCCACGGGAAGAAGCGTTCGCGTTCCACGGGCAATTCCGCCAGCAGTCCGCTCCCCTCGCGGCGCAGGCCCGCCACCACTTCGTAGAGCAGGCCCGCCCTGTCGAGGAGGTTCACCGTGCGCAGGGGGCGCGGGTCCAGCTCCTGCCGAAGCTGCGGAATCCATTCGTTCACGGAGAGTGCCTCGGGCAGGAACATGGGCTTCGGGAGCGCGGGGTCCGCCGCCAGATGCTCCACGAGGTGTCGTCTCGGGCGCTGGTGGGGGAAGATGACGAGCGTACGGCGCATGTCCGCGCCGGTACGTTCGATGATGATGTCCGCCAGCGCGGAGACAAAGTCCCCGCGCCAGCCGACGATGGTCATTCGGCGCATGTGTGTGCCTGCGCGGTCAGGTCGTCCTCGCTCATGACGGTCATGCCAGCCTTTCTGCACATTTCGGCGAAGACGCCGTCGCCGGGGATCCGCTTGCTGGTGAAGGTGCCGTCGTAGATGATGCCGTTGCCGCAGGTGGGTGAGCGCTGCTTGAGCACAGCCGTTCTGCATCCGGCAAGCTGGGCGATACGCAACGCCTCGCGTGCGCCGCGCTCGAAGGCGTCCGTCACGTCCTCGCCCTCGGCGTTCATGACCCGGTCGCCGAGGCGTTCGCAGCAGGGCCGGGGGGCGGGCAGTCCGCCAAGCTGTTCCGGACACAGCGGGATGGCGCGGCCCTCGCGGATGAGGTCCAGAACGGCGTCGCAGGGCGTGCCCTTTGCGTCGTAGCGGGTGGGGCAGCCTGCGAGGCAGGCGCTGACAACGACCATGTCCTTTTTCGTGCTCATAATGCGTCTCCGTGATGCGTCGGGGCGACGGGAAGCGTCGTCCGGCGGTCGAGGTAGAGGATGATGCCGCGATGGGGGGCGGGGAGGCCGTCCATGGCCGCGACGAGCCGCAGATAGCGGCGGACCTGTTCGATGTGTTCGGGCTTCTGCGCGCCGGTCTTGTACTCCACGACGAGAGTGCCGTCCGGGCCGGACACGAGAAGGTCGGGCCGATGTTCGTTGCCCTCGGCGTCGAGGATGGGACATTCGGGGCTACCGGTAGCCTTCCATGTGGCGAAGCCGGGAACGCTCATGGCCCATGCGAGGATGTCTGTGGCCTCGTCGGCGATGGCGGCGCGGACCTCGTCGCCCACGGGCAGGATGTCCGCGTGTGCGGCCACGGCACCGGCTGCTGCGCGGCGCAGGTCGGCCTGCGTGTCTCCCGTGAGGCGCAGTCGGTCGAGGGTCGTATGCATGAGCGTGCCGCGTGCGCGCTCGTCCCACACGCGTCCTGCCAGCATGTCTTCGCGCGTGAGGTCCTTCGAAAAGTGGCGATGAATCTTGAGGCGCGGCAGCCAGCCCATGGGCAGGGCGGCTTCGTCAGCGTCCGCGTCCACGGACGGTTCCGCGACTGTGGCCATAGCAGGCGCTTCGTCTGGGGCTGGCAGTTCTGCGGCATGCGCGGGCAATTCCACAGCGTCGGGCACCGCCGGACGCGTGCCGAACTCGCGGTGCGGCAGGCCGTCCTCGCCGGGTTTCCAGTCCTCGGTGTGCAAGAGTGTGTCCAGCCCGCGCACGAAGGGGTAGCGGTCGTAATGCTTGGTGGAGGTGATGAGGCAGTGCAGTTCCGCCACGGGGCGCGTCCACGCCACGTAGAGCAGGTTCAACTGCTCCTGCATGAGTTCGGCGCAGCGTTGCCAGTATTGCCCGCCCAGTTCCTTGCACATGGGCACCAGCAGGCGCACCGCGCCCTGCTCCAGCACTGCCAGATCGCGCGAGGGATCGCTCGCCCAGTGGTGGAAGGGGATGATGCAGACCGGGAACTCTAGCCCCTTGGACTGGTGGATGGTCATCACGCGCACGGCGTCGATGCTTTCTGGCAGGGGGACCTTCTCCTCGCCGCCGGATTCGCGCCAGTATTCGAGGAAGGCGGACAGGGACTGACGCCCGCTCTCTTCGGCGGCATGCACCACTTCCATGAAGCGGCGCACAAACAGTTCGTCCTGCGGATTGCGCTCGATGACGCGGTAGTGGCGGCATACCTCGCGGACCATGTCGTAGGGGCTCATCAGGCCCGCCTGCTGCTGGAAAGGTGAGATGTGGCGCTCCCACGCCTCGGGGAAGGCCTCGCGCAGGCGTGGGAACAGCGGCCCACGGTCGCAGCCGACCAGCCAGTCGACCATGGCGTCGCGCGAGAGGTCCGTGTGGCGCAGGAAAATTTCCTCGCCGGACACGAATTCCCACAGCGCGAGATCGTCGAAGGGATAATCGAGGAAGGTCATGAGCGCCGCGAGTTGGCGGATCAGCGGATGCTCGGCGAGGCTCAGGCTGTTTTCGGTGATGACCGGAATGCCCCAGTCGATGAGCCAGCGCGAGACCTCGGCGGCCTCGGCGTTGGAACGCACGAGCACCGCCGCGTCGCCGCAGGGGCGTCGGCGGAGGATGTCCTCGGTGAACAGCACGCGCAGCCGTTCGCGGACGTTGTCGTACAGGTCTTCCTTCAGCTCGCCGCGCACGAGTTGCAGATGCACGTAGCCGCCGGAGCCTTGGCGATGGGGCGGGATGTCCTGCGCCGCGCCGTCGAAGGCGTCGACCAGCGCGTTGCCGAAGGATTCCACCTCGTAGCTGGGGGCGTCGCCGAGCATGGCCGAAGCCACGGCCGTGGCCGTGGTCGGCGTGGCCAGTCGTTCGAAAACGGCGTTGTTGAAGGCGATGATTTCCTCGCGGCTGCGCCAGTTGCAGGGCAGGGTATTGCGCAGGGTATCGGTCATGGCCGAAAGTTCGGGGTCCTCGGGGACTTCGTCGAAGAGGCGTGCGTCGCCGCCGCGCCAGCCGTAGATGGCCTGCTTCACGTCGCCGACGAAGAAGACGCCGCCGCCCTTGGCGATGCATTCCGATGCGAGGGGGTGCAGCGCCTGCCACTGGTCGCGGCCCGTGTCCTGAAATTCGTCGATGAGCATGTGCATGAGCCGGGTGCCCATGCGGCAGTAGGCGTCCGGAACGCCCGTGCCGTGGTCGAGCAGCCCGAGGGCGAGGCTGGGGCTGCGGCCGTGGAGCAGCACGCCCTTGTCGCGCTCGATGCGGTGCATCCCGGCGATGAGCGTGTCCGCCAGCGGGATGAACGCGGCAAGGTCGCGGGCGCGCTGGAGGATGGGGCGGCCCGTGCTGTAGGCGAGCCATGCTCGTACCAGCGTGTCGAAAGCGTTCTCGGCCTCGTCGGTGACGGCGGCCAGTCCGCTTTTCTTCACGCAGTCGCACAGGCTGGTCTTGCCCATGTAGGCCGATTCCGGGACCTTGCCAAAGCCGTCGTGATCGACGCACTTGTCGAGAAATTTCATGAAGTTCGAAGCCGCGTCGATGCCGCCAGCCGCGATGATGTCGCGCATGTCGCGCGCGGCGTTGCGGAAGGCGTCGCATAGGTCCGTCACCGCCTCGTGCAGGCGGGCGGGGTCGGTCTCGAAGTCGTCGTCGTGTTCGAGGCGGAAGCGCAGCACGGCAAGCAGGCGTTCGCGGAAGGCCGCGCACAGGTTGAAGCCGGGCTTGTGCTCCATGAGGAGCATGGCGTCCAGCGCGCGGGTCAGCATGCGTTGCTCGTCCTCGCCGCCCTGTTCGGCGCTGGCGGTGAGCTGGTCGAAAAGTTCGTCGTACAGCTCGCCGACGTCGAAGACCACGTCGAAGTCCGGGGCGACGCCTATCTCCAGCGCGAAGATGCGCATGAAGGTGTTGAGCAGGCTGTCGATGGTGCGGATGTTGAGCTGCTGGTAGTGGCGCAGGATGCGCGAGAGCCACAGCGCGGCTTCGGCGCGGTCCCATTCTCCGGCGGGGCCGCCTGTGGAGCCGAGCGCTCGGGCCTTGAGGGAGGAGACCACGCGCTCCTTCATCTCCGCCGCGGCCTTGTTGGTGAAGGTCACGGCCATGATTTCGGACCAGCCGTAGCCGCCGCCGGGAACCGCGCCGCAGGCGGCGGGCAGGCCGTCCGTGGCGCCGCGCAGCAGGCGCAGGAAGCGTGTGGTCAGTTCGAAGGTCTTTCCCGAGCCTGCTGATGCCTTGACTTGTTCGAGCATGTCACCTTCGCGGTTGTGAGGTTCAGGCGGTTGGTGCCGGGTTCGGTTCAGGTTCCGGTTCCGGTGTCTGGCGTCTGCCGTCGATGATCATGAGCACCACCGCACCGAGGATAAGTCCGCTACCCATGTAGCCCATCAGGCTGAAACTTTCGTCCCACCACATGAAGGCCATTGCGGAGGCCACAACCGGTTCCAGCGTGGCGACCACCGAGGCCCGCGTGGCTTCGAGGTGCTGAAGCCCGGCGTAGTAGAAGGTGTAGGCGAGGTAGGTGGACAGGATGCACACGGCAACGATGGCCGCCCACGCGCCGGGCGTCTTGTGGTGGAATTCCACGAGGGGGAAGAGCGCCAGCGCGCCGATGGGTAGCCCGTACAGGAAGAGCTGCGGTGTGGTGTAGCGCGGCAGCAGCCGTTTTCCGAAGATGAAGTACATGGCGTAGGTCACCCCGGAGATGAGGCCGAGAACGATGGCCGTGGGCGAAACCGAGACGGCGGCGTTGCCGCTCAGTACGCCGCTCACTCCGGCCACGCCCGCGAGGGTGGCGACCACTGCCGCGATCTTGGCGGGCGTCATGCGCTCGCCGAGCAGCAGCCACGCCATGATGGCGACCCAAGCGGGGGCCGTGTACATGAGTACCGAGGCCATGGCCGCACCGCCAGCGCGGATGGCCAACTGGTACACGCCATAGAACGCGGCCACGCAGACGAGGCCGAAGGCGAGCACCGCGGGCCTGTCGGACCGGGCGATGGCGAGGCGTCGGCTACGCAGCGCCTGAAAGGCGAAGGGGAAGAAGGGAATCACGCAGCGCCAGAAGGCGACTTCGAGCGGTTCGATTCCCAGTGAAAAGGCATACTTGGCAAGCGGACCCGTGATACCCCACAGGACCGCCGCGGTGAGAACGTAGAGATATCCCTTGGAGGTCATGTCCGTCCCGGCTTTAGCTATTGATGTGCGGCAGACAATGCCTTCGAAGCCGGAGAAAATCAACACGGGAGGCACGCCGTTTCCGCGCGGGCGGCTCGATATGCCCCGCTTGGGCCACGCGCCGCGTGTGTCGGTGATTCAGCGCGTGTGCGGAGCTATTCGTCGGTCTTCTTCTTGCCGCCGAAGATGCCCTGGATGCCCTTGCCGATGCCCTGAATGACGTCCTTGCCGATGTCGATGGTACCCTTGCCCACGTCCTCGCCGATGTCGAGCGCCTTCTTGCCGACATCCTCGCCAATGCCGATGGCTTTCTTGCCGACATCGAGTGGCGTGTTGACGATGCCGATGGCGGTTTCCTTGAGAAAGGCGGTCTTGTCGAGGGAGAATTCCGGATCTGTGACCGGGCCCTTCACCGTGAAGGGGATGCGCGGCAGGGCGGTGATGCTCACCGTGGTGCGATAGTCCAGCCAGTTGTTGGAGAGGTCGAGTGTGCCCGCTCCCTCTCCGGAAAGGTGGGGGGCGGAAAGCCGCGTGTCTCCGGTGGAGATCACGCCGTTGCGCACGGACAGGCTGGCGGTGAGCGCGTCGAAGGGCTGCTGCTTCTCGATTTTTTCGGCGCGGTGGTGCGGATCGTTGGAGATGGCGGCGGCGCGCACCGGTTCGGGGATGATCTGGAACCCCTTGAACACGCCGTCGCGCAGGGAGACGGACGCGTTGCCGTTTAGGGTGCGGGACACGGAGGGCCAGTCCTCGCCGATGGCGGCGAGGTCGAGGTCGAGATTCGTGGTGCCGGTCACGTAGTCCTCGCCGGTGAAATTGCGCAGCGCGCTGCCGAGGCTGACGTTGCGGATGCCGGTCTTGAGGGTGCTGCGCGTGGCCTTGGCGGTGAGGTCCGCCGTGAGGTCGGAGGTGATCTGTCCGTCGAAGACGTTGGCCGTGAACGGGTTGATGCGCCACAGGCCGTCGAGGGCCTTGATGCGGACTTCCATGTTCTGCAGGTGGAGCTTGTGAACGTTTAGTGACTCGACCTTGACCCTGCCGTCCACCTTCATGGTCTTCAGCATGTCGCGCAGGGAGTCGTCCTTCTTCTCTGGAGTTGCGGGGGGCGTCGTGTCCGGCTCCGCCTCGGCGTCCTTGTCTGATGCCGGGGGGAGGTAGCGGTTCACGTCCAGCGCGTTAGCGGCGAGATCGAAGGCGATCTGCGGCTTGGCGAAATCCTTCACGCGGGCGAAGCCGGTGATGGCCGTGTCGTCCACGACGAGGTCGAGCTTGCTGACGTCGACGGAATCGCTGGTGGCCGTGGCTGTGAAGGTCATGGCGGCCTTCTGCAGGACCGTGGGGTCTGCGGTCTGCGGTTCCTCGATGTCGAGAAGGCGCATGAGCGCGCGGGGATTGAACTCGCGTACGGCGAGATTGGTGGCGATTTCGGGTTCCGCGTCGAAGTGCTTCACCTCCACGGAGCCGGACACGTCGAGTTCCGCTGTCCGGAAGTTGAGGCTTTCGAGGGAGATGTTGCCCGCGTTGAGGTCGATCATGATGTTCGCGGCCAGCGCCGCCTCGATCTGTCCGCCGGGGATGTCGTCACCGGTGACGGCCACGTCGAGGGATGCGTTTTTGAGCGTGTGGCGCATGAAATCGGGCGAGACCTCCGCGTTGGCCGCCAGCCGGACGTTTCCGCTCAAGGCTGGGGCCTTGCTCGCGGCGGAGGTTTCGAAGGTGAAGTCGAAGGGGCGGCCGGGAGCGAGGGGGCCGGTGGCGAGGTGCATGCCGCTTAGCCGGTAGTGCTGGTCGGTCATCTGGTCGTCCCACGCCAATTGGGCGTTACGGATGGAGATGCCGCCCACGGCGAGGGTTTCGACGGGCAGGCCGCCGGAACTCGTCTGCTGCGCGGTGGCGTTCGGGGTGGTTTGGCCTGTGTCCGTGCTACCAGCGGCGGAGCCACCGGCGAGGTCGGCCCAGTTGGACACGCCCTTGCCGTTGCGGGCCAGCCGCAGGGACAGGCCGTCCACATCCACGTACTTCACGCGGACGTCGCGGTTCAGAAGCGGCAGGAGCTTGACCTTGATGGCCGTACGTTCCGCCTCCACGAAAGGTTCCGCGCCGAAGCCGGGGGCGTTGGAGAGCGCCACCGGACCGAGTTCCACGCCGAGCCACGGAAAGAGCGACAGGGCGATGTCGCCCTTGAAGGTGATGTCGCGCCCGGTCTCTTTTTTGACGAGCTGCGCGATTTCGTCCTTGTAGTCGTTGGGGTCGAGGTAGTGCGGGAGGAGGACGGCGGCCAGTGCTGCGATGGTGACGATGACGGATGCGGCCAGTCCGAGGATGACGAATAGTTTCTTCATGACGAAGCCTCGTTGCGCTGCGGAAGTTGGAATGCGTGCCGACGGGCGCGGCTTCATATCGGCTGCGCTGTCCGTCGGCACGCCGTTCGGTCGTGATCGGCGATCATGGGGACCGCCGGGTGGCGGCTATTCGAGGGAGACTTCCACTGTGAAATCCCCGTGCTCGGTGCCGAAGGGGATTGCCAGAATCGGTTCCTTGGAAATGTGGGTGATGGTGTGGTTGGTGCCCATGATGACGGTCGGGATGCCGCCTTCGAAGGTCATGCCGATTTCGGCAAGTCCCTTGCGGGCCTGCCCGGAGATCATGTTGGTGATTTCGCCCACGGCGTCGCGGATGTCCTGCCCCATCTCGGTGATTTCCTCGCCGAGCATGCTGCTGACGATGGCCAGAACGCAGGGCTCGGTGAACGTGACGGAGATGGTTCCGTTGCGTGCCCCGGACATGCTGATGATTCCGGTCACGTCGCCGTTGGCCGTGGTGTCGCGCTTGATGAACGGCTTGCCGGGGGTGACCTGAATCATGGCCATGGTGGAGATGACGCTCGAAACGGCGGCCAGAAATGGTTTAACGATCCTTGCGTCGTCCTGGATGCTCATGGGGCTGTGTCCTTGCTAGATGGTCGGAGTTGGCTCTGTTTTCTGAATGTATCAGCCAAGGGGACGCGAATCAATAATCGAAGTCGGCCGTTCGTGATCATGGCCGGAGGGCGTGCGCTTTCTGCCCGCGTTTTTCCGGGGGCGGGTTGGACGGTGCGTCGCCGAAGGGGATGTTCGTCGTGCCGCCGCGAGGTGGTGTCGGCCCATGGCCGACGTCCGCACGATGGGGCGCTTTGCGTCAGTTGACGGCCTAGGCCGTGTGCTCCTGTGCGGTCAGCGCATTGTGGGTGAAGACGAGCACCTGTTCTTCGATTTCGGTGAGATGGATGTCCTCGAACAGGCGCATGCGCACCGCTCCGGTAATGGTGCCAAGGACGATGAGCGTCGTCTGGTCCACGTTGATGGGGCGGATGCTGCCGTCGCGTATGCCAAGCGTCAGGGCTATGCGCAGGTATTCGGCCATACGGTCGTGTATGCGCTGGATTTCCTCGCGGCAGGGATCGCCCACGGCGGGCATGGTGTAGGGATTGTTGCGGTGGACGAAGTCGAACTCCACCTCGCGGGTTTCGTAGAAACGGCAGTATGCCTTGACGAGCCGCATGGTCGTTTCGAGTCCGCTTTCGTCCGGCTCGAAGCGCAACATCGTATCCATGTCCGTGAAGAATCTTTCACGCACGCCTCGGAATATGGACAGGAGCAGGTTGGACTTGCTCTTGAAATGCTGGAAGATCGCGCCCTCAGACGTTCCCGCTTCGCGGGCGATCTGGGCCACGGGTGTCGCGTCGTAGCCCTGCGTGGCGAAAAGGGCGGTCGCGGCTTTCAGTATGGCACGTTTTTTCGCGGTCATATGCACTCCGTTCTTTTCGTGGTCGCCTTCTTGCGTTTTGGTACAAACGGGCGTAGCTGTAAAGCGAAAGTAAATGCTCGTTGAAATGCGAGTGAATGCTTTCATCGTTACCGAACAGCCGTGGGCCGTGTTCCTCGCAAGGGGAGCGCCAAGAGGCAGGCGTGGGAGCTGCCCAGATGGGCAGGAGGCATGTCATGGAATATGCTCTTCCACTCGGTTTGCTGGCGATTGTGGCGATCTTCGCTATCCGCTTCTTCGTGAAGCAGGGTAAGAGTTGAGCGTCACAACGGTGAGGGGCGGAATCCACAGGGGTTCCGCCCCTTTCCTTTATGTACCGGGGAGATGCCGCTGACGCTTCGCACTGCGCGGGGGGTGTGTGTTTCCCATCCGCAGTGTGTGTCGCTTTTTCCGTGCGTCAACTTAACTGTTGTTATTTCGGTGGGCTGGGATATATTGACTCCATCCCCCGGCGACAATCGGAGGTTGACCATGCAGTATACGGAAGCAGACATCCCTGTCGTCATCAAGCATGGAGAGATTCTCGGTTTCAGCGACGGCACAACCGTCAGATTCGAAAGCAATGGAGAGGCGAAGGACGTCTTCTTCGGCGATGAATGGACACCGACCATTCAGCTCTTCCCTGCCAACGATTATGCGTTTCAGGCCGGGGGGAAGGCGTTCAAGCTGACTGCCTTGTTCGAGGATGCGTTGAAGGTCGAAAAGGCCTAGCGCACAACGCTTCACTTTCCGGGGGTAGAGACGGCCCGTCGCATGCTGCGGCGGGCTTCTCTCGTTTCTGGGGGAATGGGTGCGGACGGGGCGTCGCGCCGTGTGCTAGCGGGGTTGCGTGGCGCGGGCCTTCTGCATTCGTAGGTTCAAGACCTCGACGAACAGGGAAAAGGCCATGGCGAAGTACACGTAGCCGCGATCGAGGTGCTTGCCCATGCCCTCCGCCACCAGCAGCACGCCCACCAGCAGCAGGAAGGAGAAGGCCAGCATCTGCATGGTCGGATGGCGGGCCACGAAGTCGCTCACCGGTCCGGCGAAGAGCATCATGACTCCGACAGCCACAACGATGGCCGCGATCATCACCTCTATGCTGCGGGCCATGCCCACCGCAGTGATGACCGAATCGAGCGAGAAGACGAGGTCGAGCACGACGATTTGGACCATCGCCGTGACCAGTCCCTTTCCGCGTGCTTGGATGTGGTCCTTGCGGGCCGGGTCCTCCAGCTTTTCGTGGATCTCGAAGGTCGCCTTGGCCAGCAGGAAGAGCCCGCCGCCAAGCAGGACGAGGTCGCGCCCGGTTATGGCGTGGTCGAACAGCGTGAACAGCGGCGTGGACAGCTTCATGATGAAGGCGATGCCCAGCAGCAGGAGAATGCGGGACCCCATGGCCAGCCCGAGGCCCAGGCGGCGCGCCGTGTTGCGGATGTGCGCGGGCAGGCGGTTGGTGATTACGGCGATGAAGACGATGTTGTCGATGCCGAGGACGATTTCGAGGGCGGAGAGGGTGGCGAGGGCCACGGCGTTTTCGAGGGTCAGGAGGTCGAGCATCGTGGAGCGTTGTCTCCGTGAGTGAAGGTTACGTGGATACAGGAGACGGGGTTGGCCGAAGGGACGCTTCGTGCGGCTGACGCGTTTGGCGGTCTAGCCGTCCGTGCCGGTAGGCCGGATGCCCCAGCGTGGAGTCGGCGACAGCATGGGCGCGTGCCCAAGCGTCAGGCGGATGGGGCGCGGCACGGCTGCCAAGTGCGTTTCGACAGGGAACAGCGTGCCCAGCGTGCGCCTGCCGAGGCGCACCTTGCGCTGGACGCGCTGGTGCAGAATCTGGCGGACGCTCCACAGATGGCGGGTGCCGACGGGGTCCAGACTGCGCGAGGGTGTCGTGTCCGGGTGGCGGAGGAAATCGACGACCACGCCGAAGCTCAACTCCAGCATGTCCAGCACGTAGGCTTCCACGCCGCGCGGGGCGAAGTGCCTGCGGGCGATGTTCATGGAAAGCCCAAGTCCCTTGTAGCCCGTCAGACCGAGACTATCGTGGACGAGGCGCTTCTTGATGACGAAGGGGAGTGCCTTGCGGCGCATGGCGGCCAGTAGGGCGCTGTCCGCTTCGGCATGCTCCTGCCGCAGCAGTCTGCGTGCCTTGCGCCTGTCCCACTGCACGAGGGAGTCGGCCAGCATTTCCGTATAGACATGGCTGATACGTCCGGCCATGGGCATGGCCGACAGCATGTTCGGGACGTAGTAGTTGTGGGCCACGGTATCCGCGGCGAGGTGGCTCAGATAGCCCAGCGCGTGGGCGCGGGCGCGCGGCGAGGCCGCAGTGGTCAGGAGCTTCTGCCCCACCAGCCAGTTGTGGCTGTGGGTGGGATGCACGGTGGACCCCTTGCCGAGGAAGATGTCCGCGCTCAGGCAACCGTAGAGAAACGCGCTCCCGTTGGAGCGGAGGACTTCCGCCATCACGGGGGTCAGCAGTCCGAGATTGCCGAGGACGTATTCGCCGATGGCCATGTGGACGCCCGGACCCCATGCCAGAGCCTGTCTGTCGGGATACAGGAGGACGACAAGGAACGCGATCAGGGCCGTTGCGGCCCTCGCGATGTGTTTCGTGAGCATGCACAGAGAATAAGCAAGCGGCGGTTTCTGTCAATCCCGCATGCAACCGTCTGTCGTCATGGATGAATTTTCGTGCGGGAATTCGATATGGAATCGTGTGTCGCCATTTGCCGCGCAGGAGAGCGTGCCGCCAAGATGCGACAGGACCAGTCCGTGGAGAAGGCGAAGCCCCATGGTCTTCGGCATGTCCGTGTCGACTTCCGGTGGCAGGCCGTGCCCGTTGTCGGAGTAATCCACGATGACGGTGCCATTCTCGTGGCGGATGCGCAGGGTCAGGCGGTTGTCGTCCGAGCCGTTGAAGGCGTGGCGGAAGGTGTTGGTCAGCAGTTCGTTGAGTGCGAGACCGAAGGGGATGGCCTTGTCGAGTGGCAGGAAGACCGGCCGGGCGTCGAAAGTCGGGGTGATGCGGCGCGAGTCGTACATCGCGGCGACGCGCTCGAAGAGCTTTCGGCTGTAGGTGGCGATGTCGATGCTGTCCATGCGGTCCGCCTCGTAGAGCTGCGAATGGACCAGCGCCATGCTTTGCACCTTGGTCTGAATGTCGCCGCACACGGAGAGAACTTCCGGGTCGCGGATGCGGGTATGCGCCACGTCGAGTAGGCTGCATATGATCTGGAGATTGTTTTTGACCCGGTGGTGGACCTCCTGAAGCAGTAGACGGTTTTCGGCCAGCGAGCGGAGCATGGCTTCCTCGGCCGTCTTCTGGGCGGTGATGTCGTTCACCGCGCCGACGATGCGCGTGGTGGGGCCGTCGGGATTTCTGCGCTGCGGGGTGGACCGCTGGCGTAGCCATTTGATCTGGCCGTCGGGCGTGACGATTCTGCACTCGCATTCGGATTTTCTGCCCGCCAGCATATCGTCCATCCATTCGGCCATGGAGAAACGGTCGTCTGGGTGGAGCATCTCCGTGAACAGGCCAATGCCTTGGGGCTGATCCGGCGTGTGTCCGCACAGTTCTGCGAAGGAGGGTGAGAACCACTCGGGGACGATGCTGCCGTCCGGCTGGACATTGCAGATGAAGGAGTAGTCGGACGCGACTTCGGTGATGGATCGGAAACGCTCGCGCAGCAGGGACTGCTCCTGCGCCAGCCGGAAGCTGTCCTCCATGGCGGGGAGCAATTTCAGGAATCCGAGGGCCAGTAGAACGCATCCCACGAGATATCCGACGAACTCCTCAAGTACTTCTGCGTATCGGATTCCGTTGATGGTGAGGCTGTCGTAAAGGCGGGGGAAGTGGTCCGTTATGTCCATGAACGAGCCGAAGGTCAGCAGCGCAGTCCCGGAAAGGACGAAGCGCCAGCCCTTGAGCCCCGCGAGATGGGGATTTCTACTCGCCCGCGCGAACATGATGAGAATGCAGAGACAGAGAACGGCGCGTAGAGGTTCGAAGATGAGGTCTTCCATGGTCACACCTCCGGCAGAGTGAAGCGTCGCGAATTCGTGCTGTCGTCGAGTATGGAGATACTAGGTGAAGGCGAGGGGGGCTTGCAATGATTTTTTCAATAAAAACAAATGATTCAGTGCATGATCATTGCTGCGCTCGGGCGGGGCGTCTGGCGATGGTGACCGTGTAGAGCAGCGTGTCGCCGGAAAATTCGTATTCCGTCGATACGAGATAGCGGGAGGGCGCTTCGCGAAGTTCTATGCGTATCTGCACGTGGCCAGCCGCCTTGCGGAAGACGCTCGTGATGCGCGTGAGGTGCAGGCCGTCGAGCTGGCGTTCGGCCGGGCCGGACCATTGCGTCACGCCGAGGGCGTCGATGACGATGCGGGGTGGTACGCCGTCCAGAACGGCCAGCTCCGGGATGGGCATGTCCCGGCCGGTGAAGCGCAGGGTGACGCGCTCCTCGCTGGATTCAGCATGCAGCGTGGCGGCGCATGTCGCGCACATGAGAAGTGTGGCGCACAGAAGCAGGCAGAGCCGTTGCATGGGGCGGACTCGCGGTTCGGGTGGGGCGTCCGGCGATGGCGCGGTCCGCGTTCTCCGCCCGGACGCATGGCGGAGAACGCGGGCGTGTTCATGTTAGCCGAAGCACGAGGACATGTAGAGGAATTGGCCCGTCGATTCGAGGACGGAACGCCAGTAGTCCGAGCCGATGTTGATCCTGCGGCGCTGGCCGGTGACGAGGTGCAGGGGCAGATGGATGAAATGCCCGCGCATCTTGCTGATGACCATGCCGGTCTTGCCCGACATGGCCGCGTGGACGGCATGCTGGCCGAGGAATCCGCAGTAGACCCTGTCGTTGGCGTTGGCCGGGACCGAGCGGATGATGTAGCTCGGGTCGATGAACTTGAGCGTGTGCTCGATGCCCTTGCGCTCGAAGTGGGCCTTGATCTCCCGGCGCAGCACGGTGCAGATGTCGCCGAGGATGGGGTTGCCCGAGGCGTCGGTTTCGCCGGAGGTCTTGCTGATGTCCTGCCCGGCGCCCTCGGCCACGACGATGACCGCGTGCCCTCGGTCCGCGAGGCGGCGTTCCAGGCCTTCAAGCAATCCGCCCTCGCCTTCGAGAGTGAAGGGAGCTTCCGGGACGAGCACGAAATTGACGACCTTGAGCGCCAGAGAGGCCTGCGCGGCGATAAAGCCGGATTCGCGGCCCATGAGCTTGACCATGCCGATGCCGTTGTAGGCACCGGTGGCCTCGGTGTGGGCGCAGTTGATGGCGATGGTGGACGCCTCGACCGCCGTGTCGAAGCCGAAGGACTGGTAGATGAAATTGATGTCGTTATCGATGGTCTTCGGGATGCCGATGACCGAGATTTTGAGATTTCTGTCTTGGATTTCCTTGAGGAGTGAGGCTGCGGCCTGCATGGTTCCGTCTCCGCCGATGAGGAAGAGCACGGAGATGTTCATCCGTTCCAGCGCGTCCACGATTTCGTCGGCGGGCTGCGGCCCGCGCGAGGAGCCGAGGATGGTGCCGCCGAACATGTGGATGTCCGACACGGAACGGGGCGTGAGCTCCTCGATGGGGTGCCCGTATTTGGGAATGAAGCCTTGCAGTCCGTAGCGGATGCCGAGCGTCGCCGCTACGTTGTAGTTGTGGTGGGCTTCCATGACGATGGCCCTGATCACGTCGTTGATGCCGGGGCAGAGGCCCCCGCAGGTCACGATGGCGCATTTCGTCTTGGACGGGTCAAAATAGGTATTCTTGCGCGGGCCGGCCAGTTCGAGCTTGAGGGTCTGGCTTGCGCTCGCTCCGTCGTCCAGATCCTCCGCGAAGTTGACCTGCGTGGCTGCCGAGTCCTCCATGAACCTGCAATAGGGCATGTTGGAAGGAATCTTGGCGGGGCCAAGCGTCTGGATGGTCGTGTCGATGCGCTTGACGTCCTTCTTCTTCGTCGGCATGGGGCGTGCTCCTGTATGTTTCCTGTCAGCGATGTTTCCCCGAAGTGCCTTTATGGATAGCACACTATCCGTTCAGGTAAAAGAGCGCCGCCGGGGCGCTTTTCGCCGCAGGATGCCGAATGGACGCCGATGCGCCACGTTTCGCGTTGGCATCGGCGTCCAATGCATTTATTCCTTGTGGCACTCCTTGCAGACGACGGGACCCGTGGCGGCCTTTTCCTTCTTCATTTCCTTGTGACAGCCAAGGCAGCTCTGCTTTCCCTGCGCGTGATAGGCGCGGTAGTGGGAGCGGTCGCTCTTCTTGTCCGGGAACTGGTCATGACAGCCGGAATTCTTGCACTTCACGATGTCGGCGGTCTTGTCCCACTTGTGGTGGCAGGCCGTACAGTCGAGTGCTTCGTGCCGCAGATGCGGGAAGACCACGGGCGGTTTGGTGGGTGTGTTGCCCTCGGGGACCTCGATGGTGATCGGCTCCTGCGGGGCCTTCGGGCTGGTTGCGCCCGCCGGGACGAGCCACACGCATGCGAGCGCGGCCGCGCAGAGGATGAGGGAAATTTTTCGTTTCATGCCGGGCCTCCTTTCATTGTGAACGGATGCGGTATGCATGCAGGGACGCATGGAAATCATGACAGTGCATCGACAGTAGCAGGGCGCATGGTTTGTCGCAAGACGGTTGGTCCGATGTGGCGTCGCGTCCGATGCGTCGCGCAGGATTACCCTTGCGCCGTAGCCGCTGATGCTCGTGCGGCCATCGCTTCGCGTGCCGCTCGATGATGATTTTATGCCGCTGCCGGTCCGTGCGGATGTATGGATGGTTGGAAAACCCTGTACTGCAAGGCAAAATGTACTCTGCGGTTTTCATGGGCTTTCACGGTGACACGGCAGGTCGTTTCGTGTAATGGGACGGGGAATCATCAAGGAGGACGTATGCACATCTCCGAAGGCGTTCTGTCCACGCCCGTTCTGCTTGGCGGGGTGGTGCTGGCGGCCGTGGGAACGGCCGTGGGGTTGCGGCGGGTGGATTACGACAGGCTCATGCATGTGGCCATACTTTCCGCAGTCTTCTTCGTGGCATCGCTCATCCATGTGCCCATTGGTCCGTCCAGCGCGCATTTGGTGCTCAACGGTCTTCTGGGGGCCATGCTCGGTTGGGCGGCCTTTCCGGCAATCCTGATAGGCTTGACCCTGCAGGCCGTGCTGTTCCAGTACGGTGGGCTGACGGCCCTTGGCGCGAACACCTTCAATATGGCGGCGCCGGCCGTGGTGTGCTTCTACCTGTTTCGTCCGCTCATGATTTCCGAGGCCACAGTGCGGCGCAATGTGGGGGCGTTTCTGTGCGGAGCGTTCGCTGTGCTCGCGTCCGGGCTGCTGACGGCGGTATCCCTCGGGCTGTCGGGCGACGCGCTCATCCCCGCTGCGCAGACGCTTTTCATCGCGCATTTGCCGGTGGCGGCGGTGGAGGGGTGCGTGGTGTCCTTCGTTGTCTCCTTCCTTGCCCGGGCCAAGCCGGAAGCGCTTGGTGTGCGTCCTGCGCATTGAGTGTGTTGGCGTTTGCCATGTTTTTTGAGTGGCATACGTGTTTGAGTCGGCGGGTGGAGGAAGGAAAAAACGTTGTGTGGCGGGGGAAAACCCTGTTGCATGACGGTGAATGATTCGTGATTTCACGGTGTAGCATTCATTTTCGACTATTTGTCGGAGCGTATGGCGTTTTTTGTTGATATGGAGTAATCACTCGCTCTGAGTGCAACATCGCATTTGCGGTGCCGATGACGCCGGAAACGAGTTTTGAAGCAATTGTACGGCTGTAGAGCCGAAAACGAAATGTGCCCCAAGGAGTGTCGCATGGTGACGGAAGAAAGCTTGCCGCTTGAGGAGATGAACAAGGAAGAGCTTCTTGAGCAGCTGGAGGGAGGCCTTTACGCACTCCTGACGGAAACCGAGGAATACGAGCAGCTTGTGCAGATGGCTGTTGCCCTCGGCATCAAGGATTTCGTGAACAACGTCTATGGCGGCAGCTCCGCCAACGAGATCATCGAGGTCTTCTCCGATGGCGAGCAGGCCCTCGGAAAGTTCGTCGCGTTCGCTGGTTCCAAGGGCCTCATCGATCTGGACGAGGACGAGGAATAGTTTTTTGTGCGGGCCGCGCCACTGGCGCGGCCCGCATTGCATTTCGGCGCGGTGCGTCGCATTTTCGGCTTCCTTCCCCGGTTGCCGATGAGAAAACCCCGTCAGGCCCAGCCTGACGGGGTTTTTCCGTGAATGGCGTCATTGGCGGTTTGTGCCCGCACTCATGCAATCTTCGAGAAGAGGGAGCCCTTGCCGGAGTATGCGGCTCCAAGGACGCTCTTCTGAAAATCATAGCTGTGGTCGCTTTTCCCTCCCAAAGCTCCCTGGTTCATGTAGTCCAGCGTCTTGCTGACGACCTGTGCGCCGAAGGTGGTCTTGTCCGTCGGCGCGAGTGCATTGGCCGAAGCTGTGCCAGACTGGTTCATGGTGTCGATTGTTTTAGTGACGACGGCGGCCCCGAACGTGTTTTTGGATACGAACGGGGATGCGCTCGCCGACCCGATGCTGAAGCTGCTCATGGATGCTTCCTCCCTTGCGGGAAAAACCGAAAACGACGCCTCATCATGCTGAATCGGCATTTTGGGCGCGGGGTTTATCCCCGTGGGGGAAGCTTTTTGGCGTGTGTGCCCCAACGTGGCGATCTCGATGGGGATGTTTTTTGCGGTGGAAGGCAGGCGCGCGGGGATTAAGTGAGTTCGCGTATTTTTCGGACGAGGTCGTTGCTGTTGTAGGGCTTTTCGATCCAGTCGGTGAAGCCTGCGGCGCGGTAGTCGTCGAAGTCGCGGCTGTTGTAGGCGGTGAGGGCGATGATCGGGATGGCGGTGCCGCAGGTCAACTCGCTTCTGATCTTGCGGGCGGCCTCCATGCCGTCCATGACGGGCATCTTGATGTCCATGAGTACGAGGTCGCAGGGATGGGCGCAGAGCGCCTCGATGGCCCGCTTGCCGTTTTCGACGGCGGTGACAGTGTAGCCTCTGTCCTCAAGGGACAGGCGTGCACTTTCGCGCGTGATGCATTCGTCTTCGACCAGCAGAATATGCATGTGCGTTGCCTCACTCGTGGACTGCATGAAGCGGGTGCCGTATCGGACGCCGGAGCCTATGGATGAGTAGCGCATCCTAGAAACGGGGAACTCTTTTGTCAAGGGGGTGCGGGGTGTTGCAGCGGTTGCTCTGCCTCGGCCAAGGAGGTGGGCAGGGCGGGGCGTTTGGGCGGGTTTCGGCTCGAACGGTGAGGGGGCGCGTTCTCCGCGAGGTGGGTACGGCGGAAGAAAATCGGCGGCTGGGCAGTGTTTTGCGAAATGAAAAATTCCACTGGTCAAGAACGGTTCGTTGCATGTATGAATGGTGTGTATTTCAAAAAAACGTGCATGGAGGCAATGTTATGGCTATCAGGATTGACGAGGAAGCTTGCATGGGCTGTGAGTCCTGCGTTGAGCTGTGCCCCGACGTTTTCGAAATGGACGCCGATGGCGAGAAGGCTGTGGTGAAGAATCCGAACAGTACCGACGAATGCGTGCAGGAAGCCATTGATTCCTGCCCTGCCGAAGCGATTTCGCGGTAGCGGCCCACAAGGAACGCGACGAAAGGCCGGCCTAGCCGGCCTTTCGTGTTTCGGGCCCATGGCGCGGCTCTGTGTGGGGTGCGAAATGGGGCCTGACGTAGCGCCGAAGAGGCGACGACGGCGAGGGAGGTGCGTGATGCAGATTGACGAGCGGGGAATGGAGCGCTTTGTCGTCTCTGATCCTGGGGGCGATGTGATCGAGAGGCTTGGCGATATCCCGTTCTTCGAGGTCTTCGCGGCGTCCGAGGCGCGGCAAAAGGTGCTGGCCAGCGGGGCGTGGCTGCGCTGCCCAGCCGGGGAGCGTGTCGTGCGCGAGGGCGAGGCCGGGCATGATTTCTTCGTGGTGGTGGAGGGGCGTGTGCGCATCGCCAAGGGCGGCCGCCCTCTCGACGAACTGACCCGTGGGGCCGTGTTTGGCGAGATGGGGGCGCTCATGCATGAGCCGCGTACCGCCGACGTCGAGACTGTGGAGCCGAGCCTGCTGTTTCGGATGCATGTGACGGCCCTGTCCGGTCTCGACCTGTCCGTGGTCTTTCCGCTCATGGTTCATTTCTATCGCATTGCGGCGCGTCGCCTTGCCCGTGCGGACAGTCGGCTTGCCATGGTCTAGGTGCGCCGGGTTTGCGCGGTGCCTGGCCTGCGCGTGCGCGGTGGCGCTTGTCGCTGCGCTGTGGCTGGTGCCCTGCGCCCGTGCCGGGGACTGCGGCGGCGTGTCCGAACGTCTTGAATTCTACTTGCATTGGGGGCCGCTGCCCGTAGGTTCCGCCACGCTGGAGACCAGCGCCGTCGACGGGGTGTGCGGGGGCTGCCGGGTGACGCTTCAGGCCCGTTCCAACGCGCTGGCGGACATGTTCGCGAAGGTGCGTGATCGGGTGGAGTCCGAGTCCCGCGACGGGTTCGCGCGCTCGTGCCGTTATGCGCGACAGGTGCGTGAGGGGCGTGTGCAAAGCGGGTTCGAGACGTGGTTCGATGTCGAGGGGACGGGGAGCGTCCGGCACGACGAGAACGGCGACGTGACGCGGCGCGAGGATGTGGGCGCGGTGTCCGATCCGCTGGCGGTACTGTATCTTCTACGCCGGGCGGTCGGCGGAGGTGGGGATGTGTTTGGTGCCCGTGTGTCTGACGGCCTGCGGGACGACGACATGGCCGTTGTCCGCATGGGGCGCGAGCGCATCCGTACCCGTGGCGGTTGGCGCGACGCCGAGCTTTTCGCCGTGCGTATGGCTGGGCTGGATGGACCGTTCGTGCCGTGGGGGGATGGCGAATGGCTCATCTGGGCGAGTGGGGATCAACTGCGCCTGCCGCTTCGCATTCGCGTTCAGGCCGTGGTTGCCGGGTTTGCCGGGCATTTCACCGCAGAGCTGGTGCGGGTGGAACGCTTGGGGCGGGCGCAGCCGTTTTGAGGCGAGGCCTCACTCTCCCCGCGCGATGAGTTGTGCCACGGTGTCGTGGTCGTCCGGGTAGCGCAGTCCGGTGGGGGTCACGATGATGCTCGGGTCCATCATGTCCGAGCGGGAGTCGTCCATGGGCAGGATGATCCAGCCCGTTCCGCGTTCCTTGCCGACGACCATGTCGCGGCCTTCTTCCTTGGCCGTGCGCCATGCACGAGCGATGCTCGCCTTAAGATCCATGCGTTCGATCCGTTGTGTCTGGAATGAGTGATGTGGCCAGCGCGGGGCTAGGCTGTCCTATCCATGATGGCCCGCGCCTCGTCGAGCGAGGGGTCGGCCTCTAGGGCGCGGCGGGCGTAGTCGTAGGCCTCGTCGCGCTTTCGCCACGCGAGGTAGAGCTTGCTTAAGTTGAGCAGGGTGATGGGGTGGTTGCCGAATTGGCGTAGCGCGTCCTTGTAGACGGCCTCCGCCTTGGCGAACTCGCCCATGCCCAGATAGGCGTGCACGCAGTGCTGATAGGCCTCGCTATCCCCGGGGAAGCGGCTGCGGCTTTCCTCAAGAATTTCGGCAGCCTCTGGGAAAAGCTCCGCGGCGAGCATGCGTTTGCCCACGTCGGTCACTACGCCGGGTTCGTCGCCAAACTCTTCGGCAACACGGCGCAGGTAGGCCTTTCCGCGAGGCGTTTCGCCGGAGTCGAGGCACTGCTGTCCCTTGTCCAGAAGCTCCTTTCGGCGCGCATCGCGCTGGAGTTCGTGGCGCTCCACCTTTTCCCGCTCCATGTCCTCAAGGCGCGTACCGAAGATCTCAAGCCTGCTGGCGATCATCTCGTGATTGCCGTTCACGAACTTCAGGTAGGGTCTGGCGCGCATCTTCATGCGCGAGAGGATGAGCAGGATGCCTGGCGTGTTGCTGAACTTGTCGCAGAATTCCTCGAGCATGAAGCGCAGTTCGATCTTCTGCTGGCCGACGACGGTAGTGCATGCTGGGACGAGCGCAAAGGCGGTCCGGGCGGCGTCCACCGCCTTCAGGAAGTCGTTCTTGTTCAAATGGTTCGAGGCTCGCGCGATGTTGCGTTTGACGCGCTGGAAAGGTGTGCCGATCGGGTCGCTGTGCATTGTCGTAGTCGCCTGAAATGTATGGTGAAGCAAGAGCGTTTTCCCCGGATGGGAAACGAGCCGCTGACTTTTTTCTATCCCAGCGTCGGGCGAAAGGCAATGTTTGACGGCCATCCGTGTTGTCGAGCGTTTTGGTTTGCGATACAACTTGTTCGATAGAATCGGGTGCTCGGTTCGGAACATGCGGTTGGTGCATGCCGACTTGACGATTTCTCCGCTCGGAGGCTCACCGGATGGATTATTTTCCCTGGCCGGTCTTCATTCGCCGTCACGGCGGTTGGAGTGGTTTCATTGCGTTTTGTGCCGCGTGCGTTATCGTTTCGACGATCCTGCCCTGCGCCGCTTCGTCCGATCTTCAGGGGCGGCGGGCGGTGCTCTTCCTGCATTCCTACCATCCGTCGCTGTGGACCGAGAACATCATGCGCGGGTATCGCGAGGTGCTCGACGACTTCGGCGATCTGGACGTGTTCGTCGAGTATATGGACACCAAGCGCGACCACAGCCCCGCTTATCTGCATGCCTTGCGGGATGCCTATTACCGCAAATATCGTCGAACGCGCTTCGCAGTGGTCCTCGTTTCAGACAACACGGCGCTTCGTTTTGCCGTGGAGCATGGCCGTACGCTGTTTCCGGACGCCGCCATCGTCTTCTGCGGGGTGAACGGATACTCGCCTGAAATGCTCGGCACTGCGGGCAACGTGACCGGCGTTGTCGAGCGCGTGGAGTATTCGGAAACGTTGCACCTTGCCCGTCGACTTTTGCCGGATGTCGCGTGGGTCTACGTGATTGCGGACCGGACCCCGACCGGCGAGATAAATCTCGAAGCCTTTATGGACGTGGTGGCGCAGGAGCATTCCGATCTTCCCGTTCTGCTGCTGCGCGATGTCACTGTGGGCGATCTGCGGGCGCGCATTCCGGAACTTCCGCGCGATTCCTTCGTGTTCTTTCTTTCGTTTTGGAAGGATATGGTCGGCGATGATGTCTCGCAGGAGCAGATTTCGGCCATTCTCCGAACGAGTCCCGTGCCGGTCTTCGACAGGACGGAATTGCTCATTGGGCGGGGTGTGCTTGGCGGCAAGTGCGCTTGCGGATACGAGCAGGGACGGGCTGCGGCGCGGCTGGCGGCCCGAATCCTCGGCGGGGAATCGCCTGCGAACATCCCCGTGGTTGGAGATGTCGCCGGCGTGTTTACCTTCGATTACGCCCAATTGCATCGTTATGGTCTGGCCGAGGCCGATCTTCCCGCCGGTTCGCGCATCATCGGTCGGCCGCCGGACGAGGTGCGCATCAAGCGGGCGGCGGCGTTCATGTTCGGCGGCACACTCGGGCTGGCCGTGGTCATGACCTTTGTTCTTTCGACATCAGTCATCATTCTTCGCCGCTCGCGAGCGGCCGTGATGTACGAGCGCGACCGGTCCGCCGATCTCATCGCGCGAACTCCGGCCGTCATTTGCGGTGTCGCGCCCGACGGCACGACGAATTTCATCAATCCCTTCGGCGAACAGGTGACCGGGTGGACCACGGAGCAGCTTGTCGGGCGCAACTGGTGGGACACGTTCTACCCCGGTGATGAGCGGGCGCAGATCGACAGACTCTTCGAGCGGATGGAAGGCGGCGATGTGGGCGGATATGAAATGGTGCTGACCACGGCGGACGGAATGCGGCGCACCGTCGTCTGGACGTCCATGAATCGCTACGGGCCGCGTGGCGATCTTGTCGAGATTGTCGGCTTCGGGGATGACGTGACGGAACGGCGGGCCGCACGAAAGGCGCTCAGCGAGAGTGAGGCCCGCTACCGTCTGCTGTTCGAATCCGCGCACGACGCCATTCTCATCGTGCGCGGAGGGCGTATCGTCGATTGCAACAGCAGTGCGCAGCGGCTGTTTGGGCTTGATTTCGAGGAGCTTGTGGGGCGTACGCCAGCATCGCTTTCGGTTCGTAGGCAGCCCGGAGGCGAGTTGTCCTCCGTGCGCGCTGGCGAGCTGTTCGACATGGCCGAGCGCGGCGAGGCGTGCGTTTTTGATTGGGAGCATGTGCGCGCGGACGGAACTTCCTTCGAGGCGGAGGTTTCGCTCGCGGGATATGCGGTGGGCGACGGAAAGTATGTGCAGGCCATTGTGCGTGATGTCACCGAAGCGCGGCGCATGCGAGACATGATGGTCCAGAACGAGAAGATGCAGGCGCTTGGGGGGCTGGCTGCGGGTATGGCGCATGAGCTGAACAATCCGCTGGGGGCCATCCTCCAGAGCGCCCAGAATGTGGAGCGCAGGCTGTCCGATGCTGTGAAGGGCAATCTGATTGCCGCCGAACGGGTGGGGGTGGGCTTGCCGCAGGTGCGGGCCTATTTGTACGAGCGGGGGATTTTCCGCATGCTCGACGGTATACGCGATGCCGGGAATCGAGCGGCGGGAATCGTGCGCGGGATGCTGGAGCTTGGCGACGTGGGGGCTATCCGGCTTGAGCCGTGCGACCTCGCGGAATGCGTGTCGCGTTCGCTGGAGCTGGTCGCTACGGACGAGAGCCTTGCGCGGCAGGTGGATTTTTCCATGGTTCGTGTGGAGCGCGAGAATGGGGCGGGCGTGGAGTGCGTGCCCTGCGTGCGGGCCGACATCGAACAGGTGGTCCTGAACCTGTTGCGCAATGCCGCACAGGCCGTCGCCAGCGTGCCGGAGCCTGTCATCGGCGTGTGCACGCGCAAGGAAGGGAATTTTGCCGTCATCGAGGTTGAGGACAATGGTCCCGGCGTTCCCGAGAGTGAGCGCAGGCGCGTCTTCGAGCCGTTCTACACCACGCGCTCGCCGGGAGATGGGACTGGGCTTGGCCTTTCCGTGTCGTACTTCATCGTCACGCGCAAGCATGGCGGGGAGTTGCGTGTGGAGGACGCCGGGCCGGGGGCGCGCTTCGTGGTGCGGCTCCCTCTCGTCGGCGGGGTGTGTTTAGAATGATGAGCGGTGTGCGGTTCTGTGCGCGGCGTGCCGGGCGGGTGGCGTGATGGCGTGCATTTAGGACGTTGAACATAAAAAAGCCCCGAAGCTGATGCTTCGGGGCGGATTTTCGTGGTGGGCCCGGCAGGATTCGAACCTGCGACCTACTGGTTCGTAGCCAGGCACTCTATCCAGCTGAGCTACGGGCCCACGTCGTTGGCGCGAAAGGGGATTTAGGCGTTTCGCCCCTCGCCGTCAAGAACTTTTGTGAAACAATTTCGCAACGAGGCAATTTTCTGCACGTGAGGTTCGCGAGGCTCAGTGTAGGGGTGCCCGCCCGGTTGATGCATCGCGAACACGCCATTCTGGACGTCGAACATGAAAAAGCCCCGAAGCTGATGCTTCGGGGCGGACTTTCGTGGTGGGCCCGGCAGGATTCGAACCTGCGACCTACTGGTTCGTAGCCAGGCACTCTATCCAGCTGAGCTACGGGCCCACGTCGTTGGCGCGAAAGGGGATTTAGGCGTTTCACCCCTCGCCGTCAAGAACTTTCTGAAAAAACATGGAAGGGCGACGCAGATCACCTCTTGGTGCCGTCGCGCTCCGCGATGACTCGTCCCTCGCACAGGAAGGAGATGCCAAGGCTCGATTCCGTGCTGATCATGAGCGTTTCGACGATGGGGTTGGTCACCTGCTTGTCGGAAGTCCACTCCACGATGAAATTCGCGCCGGAGCCGCCCTGCGTATCCTTGAGGGCGACGATGAACTCGCGCGTGGCCATCGAGCCCACGGAGACGGGCTCGGGCAGGTAGTTGCGCACGAGGTTGCCGTCCGTGTCGTAGTATTTCACGGCGGTCAGGGTGATGGTCTCGCGGGGGTTGGTGTTTCGCACGCTGAGCATGGTGGTGAGCTGGACGCTTCGGTTCTTCATGCCGTGGTAGATGTGCGAGTAGCTCGGCACGTAGATGGTCTGGCCGCGGCTTTTGCCGAGGAAATCTTCGGCCATGGCCGGACTGGCCGTCAGAAAGGCGGCGAGAATGAGGAGCGCAAGGACTGAACGGAATACGTGAAGCATCGTAGCCTCGCTTGATGGCTGGTTTTCGGAAGCGAGGCAAGAGTATCAGCGGTGGCGGCGCTTGTCACTGGCTGCGCGGGGGCGGAAAATGAAAAAGCCTCGAAGCGGTTGCTTCGAGGCTGTACTTGCGTGGTGGGCCCGGCAGGATTCGAACCTGCGACCTACTGGTTCGTAGCCAGGCACTCTATCCAGCTGAGCTACGGGCCCACGTCGTTGGCGCGAAAAGGTGTGTATGGTTTTCCGTCTTCACCGTCAAGCGCTTTTTTTCGAAAGGTGGAAAAATCCCCGCTTCTTCGGTCCCTGCCGGGTTGTCGGCGGCGGGCCGCTGCGCTATCCCTGTGCCTGCGCCGCAAGGCGCGAATACCGAACAGAGGATATGTCGTTATGAAGACGAGTCTACCGCAACTGGAGCGCACTGCCAAGACGCTTGCCGAAAAGGCTGAGGCCTGTGTGGCCTTCATGCGCTCCATGGCGGAGTTGGCCGCGCCGGAGGAGATTGCCGTGGCATGGACCGGCGGCAAGGATTCCACGGTGGCCCTTGCCCTGTGGCGGGAGTGTCTGCGCAGTTATGCGCCGGGAGCGCCGCTGCGGGCGGTGAATATCGATACCGGATGCAAGTTTCCCGAGGTCATCGCCCTGCGCGACGAGGTGGCCCGACAGTGGGACGTGGAGCTTGTCGTGGCGCGGCCCGAGGTCGAACTGGCCGGGTATCCGCTGGCCGTGGACAAGGTGGCCTGCTGTCGTGATCTCAAGGTCCGTCCGCTACAGCGCGCGCTGGCCGAAAACGGCGTGCGGGTGCTGTTTACCGGCATCCGTGCCGACGAGCACGCGTCCCGGCAGGAGAGGCCATGCGTCGAGCGGCGGGAACATCCTGAGCATCTGTTGGCGCATCCCGTGTTGGCATTCACGGAGATGGACGTGTGGGCATATATCATTGATAAAGCTCTCCCATACTGCTCGCTCTACGCCGATGGCTACCGTTCGCTCGGCTGCATGCCCTGCACGCGCAGGTCGGACGCTTCGGAACCGGAACGCGCCGGGCGTGATCAGGACAAGGAAGCCAAGCTGGAGATGCTGCACAGTCTCGGCTACTTTTGAATGCATGCGCGAATCGGTTCGCGGTGCACAGTGGCGCGGGGTTCGGACCGGGATGCGGTGCCGTGCGGGCCTTGGCTTGCGGAGGGAAATCGTATAACAAGTGTACGCTTCCAAGGAGGCGCATGAGCATGGAACAGGCAGTCCTGCCCGCGCGGCGTCGGTCGCGCGTGATTCGGGTGGGAAATGTGGCCATTGGCGGGGATAATCCCGTGGTGGTCCAGAGCATGGCGAATACCGACACGCGTGACGTGGCGGCCACCCTTGCGCAGATCGAATCCCTCGCCGCGGCGGGGTGCGAGATCGTGCGGCTGGCCGTGCTGGACGACGACGCTGTCCGCGCGCTGGCTGAAATCCGCAAGCGCGTCAGCGTTCCCCTCGTGGCGGATATCCACTTCGACCATCGGCTGGCCCTTGGGGCGGTGGATGCCGGAGTGGACGGTCTGCGCATCAACCCCGGCAACATCGGAGACGAGCACGCCGTGGACGCCGTGGTGCGCGCCGCCAGTGCGGCATGCGTGCCCATCCGCATTGGCGTCAACTCCGGCTCCGTGGAGAAGGGGCTTTTGCGGCGTTTCGGCGGTCCCACGCCGGAGGCCATGGTCGAAAGCGCCCTTGGTCACGTGCGCCTGCTGGAGGAGCGCGATTTCCACGACATCAAGATTTCCATCAAGTCGTCATCGGTGCTGAACACGGTGGCCGCGTATCGGCTGCTGGCAACCCGTTGCGACTATCCGCTGCATATCGGCGTGACTGAGGCCGGGACGCTCATCCGGGGCACGGTCAAGTCGTCCGTCGGCCTTGGTTTGCTTCTGGCCGAGGGCATCGGCGACACCATGCGCGTCTCGCTGACCGGCGATCCGGTGGACGAGATGGGCGTGGCGTGGGAAATTCTGCGTTCGCTGGGCCTTCGGGCCCGTGGGCCCGAGATCGTGTCCTGCCCCACCTGCGGGCGTACGGAGATTGATCTCGTTGGCCTCGCGCAGGAGGTGGAGCGCCATCTGCGCCACGTGACCGAAGTGTTCACCGTGGCGGTGATGGGCTGTGTGGTCAACGGTCCCGGCGAGGCCCGCGAAGCCGACATCGGCATCGCCGGGGGCCGTGGATTGGGCATCATATTCCGCAAGGGCGAGGTGATCCGCAAGGTTCGCGGCAACGAGAACCTTGTTCCCGTGTTCCTTGAGGAACTGGATAGATTTCTCTCAGAAAGACGAAGCGAGGAAAACTGAATGCGTTTCAGCAAAATGTATGTTCCCACACTGAAGGAAGCCCCCGGCGACGCCGAGGTCATAAGCCACAAGCTGCTTGTGCGCGCGGGCATGATCCGCAAGCTCACCTCCGGCATCTACACCTTCCTGCCCCTTGGCCTGCGTAGCCTGAACAAGGTTGCCGCCATCGTGCGCGAGGAGATGGAGCGCGCCGGTGCGCAGGAAATTTTCATGCCCTCCGTGCAGCCGGGCGACCTGTGGAAGGAAACCGGCCGTTGGGAGTTCTACGGCAAGGAGCTTCTGCGCTTTCAGGACCGCAATGGCCGTGACTACTGCCTCGGACCCACGCATGAGGAGGTCGTCACCGACCTGCTGCGCGGCGAGGTGAAGTCCTACCGTCAGCTGCCCATCAACGTGTTCCAGATTCAGACCAAGTTCCGCGACGAGATCCGTCCCCGCTTCGGTCTGATGCGTGGCCGCGAGTTCCTGATGAAGGACGGCTACTCCTTCGACGCCGACGACGCCGGTGCCGACGAGTCCTACAAGGGCATGTTCGAGGCCTACAAGCGCATCTTCTCGCGCCTCGGCATGCGTTTTCGTCCCGTCGATGCTGACTCCGGCTCCATCGGCGGCAGCTTCTCGCACGAGTTCATGGTGCTGGCCGACACCGGCGAGGATACCATCGCCGTGTGTCACGGCTGCGAATATTCCGCCAACCTCGAAAAGGCCGTGGTCCGTTGCGGGCAACCTGCCTGCACCGCCGAGTGCCCCGCCATCGAGGAAGTCGCCACTCCCGGCAAGCACACCGTGGAAGAGGTTGCCGAGTTCCTGGGCGTGCCCGCCGAGCGTCTCGTGAAGACCCTGCTTTACGTGGTGGATGGCGCTCCCGTGGCCGTACTCGTGCGTGGTGACCGCGAACTCAACGAGGTCAAGCTCAAGAACGCCCTTGGCGCGCAGGAAGAGCCGGTGATGGCCAGCCCCGAGCAGGTCGTCGCATGGACCGGCGCTCCCGTCGGCTTCGCCGGACCGGTGGGCCTCAAGGTGGAGCGCATCCTCGCGGACAACGAGCTGCTCGCCGCCAATGACTATGTTGCCGGTGCCAACAAGGCCGAGACGCACATCCTGCACCTCGACCTTGCCCGCGACGCCAAGATTGAGACCTTCACCGACCTGCGCATGATCACCGAGTCCGACCCCTGCCCCGTGTGCGGTGGTCGTATCGAGCTGACCAAGGGAATCGAGGTCGGTCACGTGTTCAAGCTTGGCACCAAGTACTCCAAATCCATGAACGCGACCTTCCTTGACGAGAACGGCAAGGAGCAGACGATGATCATGGGCTGCTACGGCATTGGCGTGTCCCGCGTCGTTGCGGCCTGCATCGAGCAGAACCACGACGAGGACGGCATCGCCTTCCCGCCGCCCATCGCGCCCTTCGAGGCCGTTGTGCTGTGCCTCGACCCCCGCAAGGAGGACATTCTGGGCAAGGCTGAGGAAATCTACGGCATGCTCCGCAGCTGGGGCATGGACGTGCTCCTCGACGACCGCGACGAGCGTCCCGGCGTGAAGTTCAAGGACGCCGACCTCATCGGCATGCCCATGCAGATCGTCGTGGGCGGTAAGGGCCTCAAGAACGGCATCGTGGAGGTCAAGGACCGTCGTAGCGGCGAGAAGTCCGAACTCTCCATCGAGAACCTCGAACGCGAACTCCTCGAATGGCGCAAGTGCGTGTGGGCCGGTTGGGGCCTTGCCAATTGCGATGAAACCGAGGAGTGCAGATAACATGACCGCCGCCGGGCTTCTCGCGCTTGCCGCAGCGCTGTTCGTCATGTCCGCCACGCCGGGACCGGCCATCATGGCCGTCCTGGCGCGGGGCATGGCCCATGGTCTGCGTCCCACGCTGGTCTTTGGGCTGGGTATCGTGGCGGGCGACCTGTGCTACCTCGGGTTCGCCATGGGCGGACTCGGGGTGGTGGCGCGAGAGCTCGGCTGGCTGTTTGCCGTCATCCGCTGGGCAGGCGCGGCCTATCTCGTGTGGATGGGGCTGTGCTGCCTGCTTCGCCCGCCAGCGCGCCCCGTCGCCGTGTCCGCCGCGCCGTGTCGGAGCCGGAATTTCCTTTCCGGGCTGGCGCTGACCCTTGGCAACCCCAAGGTCATCGGCTTCTATTGCGGATTCCTGCCCGCCTTCGTGGACCTTTCGGCCCTGACGCCCACGGACGGCCTGCTCGCCGCCTGTGTGGTGGGCGTGGTGGTCTATGCGGTGGTCGTCGCCTATGCGTGGCTGGCCGCCGGAGGCCGCAGGCTTTTTTCGTCCGGCCGGGCATGGCGCAATGCCAACCGCACCGCCGGTGCCGTGATGATCGGCGCGGGCGCGGCCGTGGCTGCGGAGTAGGGAGGCTGGCGTGCCGCACATCTTCGGCGTATCCGAACTCACCTTCGCGGTCCGCGATGTGCTGGAAAGCCAGTTCCCCTTCGTGTGGGTGCGGGGGCAGGTGGGCAATCTCACCCGCCCCGGCAGCGGGCATATCTACTTCACCCTGCGTGACGAGAACGCCCAACTGTCCGTGGTCTGGTTTCGCGGCAGCCAGCGCATCATCGAGCGCGGCGGCGTGGACCCGCTGACCGGCGAGGTGCACGAGAACGGCTATCGGCCGAGTCTTGCCGAAGGGCAGGAGGTCGTGTGCGCCGGGCGGCTCAACGTCTACGCTCCTCGCGGCCAGTACCAGCTCGTTGCCGAACTGGTGCAGGATCAGGGCGTGGGGCGTCTGCACGCGGAGTTCGAGGCCCTCAAGGCCAAGCTGGCCGGGTTGGGCTACTTCGACCCCTCTCGCAAGATGAGCCTGCCGTGGCATCCCGCACGGGTGGCAGTGATCACTGCGCCCACCGGGGCGGCCATTCGCGATTTCCTGCGCATTGCCGCCGAACGCGGATGGGGTGCGCAGATCCGCATCCATCCCGTGCTGGTGCAGGGCGATCAGGCTCCGGCCCAGATTGCGCATGCCCTTGCGCAGGTGGACGCCGACGACTGGGCCGATGTGGTCGTGCTCATTCGTGGCGGCGGTTCCCTTGAGGACTTGTGGGCCTTCAATACCGAACCCGTGGCCGACGCCATCTTCAATTGTCGCCTTCCGGTGCTTTCCGGCGTAGGGCACGAGGTGGACACGACCATCGCGGATTTCGTTGCGGATTTGCGGGCGGCGACGCCATCGCATGCCGCCCAGTTGCTGTGGCCTGAACGGGCGGCTTTGGTGCAGCAGGTGGACGCCCTCGACATCGCCTTGCAGCGGGCCGCTGGGCGGGCGCTTGGCGCGGCCGACGAACGGCTGGGCAATCTTGAGAAGGCGCTGGCGTGGCTGTCGCCGGCACGGCGCGTGGAGCATTGGCTGGAACGGTTCACCGATGCCGCCCGTGCGCTGGAGCAGGCCATGCGCGTTCAGCTGGACCGCAGGGCCGAGGTCATTTCGCGCGCGGAGACAGCGTTGCCCCGAGCCTTCGGGCCCGAGGCGCTGGCGCGTCGGCGCGACGGCATCGACGCCTTGGTGCATCGGCTGGAGCTTGCCGCAGCGGGACAGGTACGCACGCGGGCGCAGGCCTTGGCCCTTGCCGAGGCACGCCTTGACGCAGTGGACCCAGAGAAGCCGCTGACGCGTGGATATGGTTTGGTGACCGTGGAACGCACGGGACGCTTTTTGCGCAGCGTGGATGAGATAGGCCCCGGCGAGCGCGTGACCATTCGCGTTCGCGATGGACGCGTCGGAGCCGACGTGACCGATACGGTCAGGGACATTCAGGAAACGGAATAATGAATAGACGAAATTTTCTGGCATTGGCCCCCGGCGTCGCCGCATGGTGTGTCGCCCCGGGAGCGGCGTATGCCGCCGCGTCGCCCGCTGTGGACGCCGTGGACAGTGTGGGCATCGGATGCGCCTTTTTCGTGCGCCTTGCCTCGCCCGTGGAGGCGAAGGCCGTGCGCGTGTCGTGGCTTGGTGAGACCTTTTCTCCGGTTCTGCGCCCCGAGGCCGCAGGCTACGGAACGTGGGTGGCGCTGGCTGCGGACCTGACGACCAAGCCCGGGCGCAAGGCGCTGGACGTGGCCTTCGAGCTGCCCGGCGGAACCCGCGCCGTGCGGCGCGACGTGACCGTCGTGACCCGCAAGTATCCTGAGCAGCATCTCACGGTGGCCAAGAAGATGGTCCACCCGGCCCCCAAGGCGCTAGAACGTCACAAACTTGAGCGCGAGGCGGTGCAGCGCGTGCTGGCTCGCAGGTCCGGTGAGCGCTTCTGGGAGACGCCCTTCGTGCGGCCTGTTCCGGGAGGCGTGTCGAGCGATTTCGGCCTGCGTCGCGTCTTCAACGGCGAGCCGCGCGCCCCGCATCGCGGGGTGGACCTGCGCGGAGCGGCCGGTTCTGCCATCAATGCCTTTGCCGCCGGTGAGGTGGCCCTCGTGGCGGACCATTACTTTTCCGGCAATGTCGTGTACATCGATCATGGACAGGGAATGATCAGCATGTACTGCCACATGTCGGCCTTCGGCGTGCGTGAGGGGCAGTTCGTCTCCGCCGGGCAGGAGATCGGCAAGGTCGGCTCCACGGGCCGTGTGACCGGTCCGCATCTGCATTTCGGCCTGTCGGTCATGGGGCACATGGTGGACCCGATGCCCCTGTTCGAGGGCGCAGGCGTTCCGAACACGCAAGGATGACAGCATGGCGAAAAGAAAGGATGATTTCGAGGCGCAGCTCTTGAGGTTGCAGCAGATCGTGCAGGAACTCGAAGGTGGTGAACAACCGCTGGAAAGAGGCGTCGCCCTGTTCAGGGAGGGCGTGGAGTTGGCCAAGGCCTGCCGCAAGCGGCTGGAGGAGGCCCGAAACGAGGTCAGCCTGCTCACCGCGGACGGACTCAAGGAATTTCAAACGGAAGATGACGATGACGCAGCATAGAATGGTGGACGCGAAGAAGACCCTTGGCAACTACGGACAGGCCGTCAACGATTACCTTGAGACCTGCCTTGCGGATCGCGGCATCATGGACCGACTCCGCGAGTCGATGGAATACAGCCTGCTTGCAGGCGGAAAAAGGCTTCGCCCCGCGCTGTGCCTCGCATGGGCCGCGCATTTCGGGCTGGATTTCAATGTGACCATGCCCTTTGCGTGCTCCATCGAGCTGATCCACACCTATTCTCTCATCCACGACGACCTTCCCGCCATGGACGATGACGACCTGCGGCGCGGTAAGCCGTCCAACCATCGCCAGTTCGACGAGGCTACGGCCATTCTGGCCGGTGACGCACTTCTGACCGAGGCCTTCGGGCTGATGCTCAACACCCGTGGCGTTGCCGCCGAGCGCGTGTTGCAGGCTGCGGCTGTCGTCGCGTACGGGGCGGGTGCCAATGGCATGGTCGGCGGCCAGATGCTCGACATGGCGCTGACCGGGAAGGCGGGCGTGGAGCTTGCCGAATTGCAGCGCATGCATTCCCTGAAGACCGGTGCGCTCATCACCGCGTCGTGCCTGTCCGGTGCCATTCTCGCTGGAGCGACGGACGACGACCTTGCCAACGTCATCGCCTACGGCAAGCACGTGGGCATGGCTTTCCAGATCGTGGACGACATTCTCGACGTGGTCGGCGACGAGAAGGAACTCGGCAAGCCTGTCGGCAGTGACGAGGGGCAGGGCAAGAACACCTACCCGAGTCTTGTCGGCCTCGACGAAAGCCGCGACATGGCCGTGCAGGTCATTGCCGAAGCCTGTCTGGCCATCCGGGGATATTCCGGCACGCAGGCGGATTTCCTTCGGTCTTTGGCGGAGTATATTGTCCAGCGCGCCAACTGATCTTCCGACATTTCAAACAGCGCAACCAAGCGTGACGGACAAGGAGTCGGCATGGATGCCACCCAGCTACAGGAAAAGACGGTTCTCTCCGGCATAGAGCGTCCCACGGACGTGCAGCAGCTTTCTTCGCCGGAGCTGATTCAGCTTGCCGGTGAACTGCGCCGGCTGATCATCGATACCGTGGCCACCACCGGCGGCCACCTTGCCCCGTCGCTTGGCGTGGTTGAACTGACGCTGGCCCTGCTTCGCGCCTTCGACCCCAGCCGGGACAAGATCGTGTGGGACGTGGGGCATCAGGCCTACGTCTACAAGATCCTCACCGGACGGCGTGACCGCTTCGGCACGTTGCGCAGCCTTGGCGGCATCAGCGGATTCCCGAAGATGTCCGAGAGCGCGTACGACCATTTCGGCGTGGGGCACTCCTCCACGTCCATCTCCGCCGCCCTTGGCATGGCCTGCGGCCGCGACCTCAAGGGGCGCGACAACCGCGTGGTGGCCGTCATTGGCGACGGCTCCATGACCGCCGGGCAGGCCTACGAGGGCCTCAATCAGGCTGGCGGCCTGCACAGCGATATGATCGTCGTCCTCAATGACAACGAGATGTCCATCTCGCGCAATGTGGGTGCGCTGTCCTCGTTCTTCTCGCGCAACCTGACCAAAAGTTGGGTGGTGCGCTTCAAGAAGGACGTGGAAAGCATCCTCAAGTCCGTGCCCAAGATCGGCGAAGACCTCGCGACCTACGCCCGCAAGTCCGAGGAGGCGTTCAAGCACTTCTTTACGCCGGGCATGCTGTTTGAGGCCTTCCGTTTCAACTACCTCGGCCCCTTCGACGGCCACAACATCGACCTCATGACCAGCGTGTTCGAGCAGGTGAAGAAGCTGTCCGGACCGGTGCTCGTGCATGTGCTGACCAAGAAGGGCAAGGGGTACCAGCCCGCCGAGGACAACCCGACCTATTTCCACGGCGTGGGCTGTTTCGAGCCGGAAACCGGCCTCGCCCGCAAGTTCGGCGGATGCAGCCTGCCCTCGTACACGGACGTCTTCGGCCAGACCCTGTGCCGCATGGCCGAGGAGGACCAGTCCATCATCGCCATCACCGCCGCCATGCCCGAAGGAACGGGATTGGACCGCTTCCGCGAGCGCTTCCCGGACCGCTTCGTGGACGTGGGCATCTGCGAGCAGCACGCGGTGACCTTCGCGGCCGGTCTGGCCACCGAGGGCTTCAAGCCCGTGGTCGTCATCTATTCCACGTTCATGCAGCGCTCCTACGATCAGATCGTGCACGACGTCTGTCTCCAGAACCTGCCGGTTGTGCTTTGTCTCGACCGCGGCGGTCTGGTGGGCGAGGACGGCCCCACGCATCATGGCGCGTTCGACATGAGCTACCTTCGTCACATTCCGAACCTCGTATTCATGGCTCCGGCGGACGAGGCCGAACTTCAGCGCATGCTGGTGACGGCTATTCGGCATGACGGCCCGGTGGCGCTGCGCTATCCGCGCGGCGTCGGACTGGGTACGCCCACCGTTGAGAAGCCCGAGCCGTTGCCCCTTGGTGAGGGATGCCTGCTGCGCGACGGAACCGACGCGGTGGTCGTCGCCATCGGCAGCCGCGTGAATCCGTCGCTCGCCGCAGCAGAGGAGTTGGAGCGCGAAACCGGGGCGAGCGTCGCCGTGTTCAACGCGCGTTTCATCCGGCCCATGCCCGAGGCTCAGCTTATCGAACTGGCTGGACGGTTCAGCAAGATGCTGCTGGTGGAGGAAAACGTACTTAAGGGCGGCTTCGGTTCCGGAGTGCTCGAAGTGCTTTCCGACAACGGCGCGCTGTCTGGCGTGACGGTGAAGCGCCTTGGCCTGCCGGACGGGTTCGTCGAGCACGGCAAGCAGAAGGAGCTGCGTGCGCGTCTGGGCATCGACAAGGTTGGCATTCGTCGAAATCTTGAGGAGCTGCTGGCCTCGGCCTAGAGCGAATGGAGCGGACTTTTTTCGGCCCCGTCGGGATATCCCGGCGGGGCTTTTTTGTGCTCATGGCGCGGTGGCGTCGTCCTTTCGCAGGCACTCCCCGAAGGGAAGGGTGATGACAAAGGTGGCACCCTGCCCCGGGGCGGATGTGGCGCGGATGGTGCCACAGTGGTTATTCTCGATGATGTGGCGGGAGACGGACATTCCGAGCCCCGTTCCCTCGCCCATGCGCTTGGTGGTGAAGAAGGGATCGAAGAGATGAGTGAGTGTATCGGCGTCCATGCCGGGACCATTGTCGGAAATGGTGATGACGACATGTCCATCGTTACGCTTCGTGCCGAGCGAGAGGCGCGGTGCGTCTCCGGTGTGCTGGGCTGTCATGGCCTGCGTGGCGTTCTTGAAGATGTTCAGGAATACTTGGCCTATTTCCGAAGGCGAGCAGATCACGGGAGGGATGTCCCTTGCGTAGTCGGTCGTTATCTCGATTTTCTTGAAGTCATAGCGCTTGCTGAGGTCGTAGTCGTTGGCGGCGAGGGTGAGGGTGTCGTCGATGATGGCGTGGATGTCGTGTGGCGCGTGTTCGGATTCGCTACGGCGGCTGAAGTTCAGCATGTCGGAGGCGATGCGCGCCGCGCGTGCGCCGGATTCCTGAATGCCTCGGATCATGCGGATGACGCCCCGGCGTTCGAGGTAGTCGTGAACCGCTTCAAGGCTGGTGCCTGCGTCGGTTGCAGCCTTCTCGTTGGCGGACAGTCCGGGTGAGACTCGGCGCATGATGTTTTGCGCACCCTGCGTGATGGCCCCTAGCGGATTGTTGATCTCGTGCGCCATGCCTGCGGCCAGACCGCCAAGGCTCATCATCTTCTGGTTCTGGACCATCATGGCCTCGGTCAGCTTGCGTTCGGTGACGTCTCGCAGGAGTCCTTCCGTTGCGAAGGGGGTGCCTGCATCGTCGTAGAGCAGGTGAATGTTGCAGTCGCAGAGGAATACGGAACCGTCCTTGCGGCGAAAGGTCATTTCATAGCCGTAGAGGTCGCCCGTCTCCATGAGGCGCGAGAGCATTCGGTCCCTGTCGCGCGGGGAATTGTAGAGCGATTCCCGCACGTCGATGCCCTGCATCGTCTCGGGGCTGTCGTAGCCGAACATGTCGGCGAGGGCCTTGTTGGCCAGTTGCAGGGTGCCATTCATGCGGGTGAGGAAGTAGCCGTCGCGAATGTTTTCGAATATCCGGCGGAATTTCTCTTCGCTCTCGCGCAGGCGCAGTTCTGCGGCCCTGCGGCGGATGATGTTTGCCAGCAGAATGAGGATGACCGCCGTCTGGAGCGCGGTGAAGCCCGCTGCGGCCCAGATGTGGTACTTGTATTTCAGGTAGAAGGATTCCGGGCGATTGATGACGACGCTCCCCGGCGGCAGACGTTGTTCGTCGATGTGAAAGTGCTGCATGGCGTTCCAGTCGAGTACCGTCTGGGTTGGGCTTTCCGTGTACGGGGGAATCTTTTCGATGGGCGTGCCGCCGAGGATGCGGTCCAGCATCCGGGCCGCGTATGCGCCTTGCAGCCGTGCGCTGAGCAGTTCTCCGCCCACGGCACCAAGCCCGAGATAGGTGCCCACCACCGTATAGACGGGGATGTGTGGCGCGGAGTTCAGAATTTCGAAGGCTTCCTCCAGCGTGTACGAGCGGCCTTCGCGGTCGAGGAAGTAGGAGACGAAGATGATGACGGTATTGGGCGGTAGCGTGCCCAGCGAGTAACGGAGTTCCGCCCGCGTGAGGCCCGAGAGTTCCTCGTAGGTCACGGCCTGTTCCAGCGAGGACACGGCCCGCCACACGTCGTCGAGCATCAGACGGCCGGTGGTGGTGGCGTCGCTGACGGCCACGATCTTTCTCGTACCGGGGTGCAGGCGTAGGGCGAGTTCCACCGTGCCGCTGTAGTTGCGGCGTTCGACGATGCCGGTGACCATCGTGTCCCCGTGGACTCGCTCGGGAGAAAATTCGTTGATGCCACAGAAGACGACCGGAAGGTTCGGGAACAAGTCGGCGCGGTGCGCGAGCACGAAGTCGAGGGCGTTGTCGTCCGAGGTCAGGATGGCATCGAAATGTCTGGCCCCGTATTTCAGGGCAATGAGTTGTGCCATGTAGGAAAAGGCCTGCTGTACCGGGATGCGCTTCGAATCGAGATATTCGGTGAACAGTTCTGGCCGGGTGGATGAGGTCCGAAGAACGGAGTCCATGCCGTTCATGATGTCGTCCGACCACTGGTAGCCGCGGTGGTAGGAATTGAGGATGAGCACGTTCGGGCGGGAAAGCGTTTCCGCGTGAAGCTGGCCGGTCCACGCAATGACGCAGCCCGCCAGCGCGACGAGCGTGAGGACGGCGAGCGCAACTGACGTGGACCAGACTATGCGCCGGGCGTGTTGCGGGTTGGGCCGGGGATGTGGCACGAAGCCTCCGGTGCGATATTTGCCTTCTGCGCGAATGCTTTTGACAGACGTCGTTTTCCATTGTCATAACAGATTGGATGGGGATTGTAACCATGACCGATTGTCGTGAAGGAGGAGTCCATGAGTTCGCTTTTGTACGTCAAGGCCTCTCCGCGTGGAGGACGCTCCCATTCGCTGGCCGTGGCCGATGCGTTCGCCGCCGCGTGGCGGGATGCCAATCCCGGCGCCACCGTGACCACGAAAAATCTTTTCGATGCGGAACTTCCTGCCTTTGACGGCTTCGTGATTCAGGCCAAGTACAACATCATGCACGGGCGCGAGCATAGCCTCACCGAGCGCGAGGCGTGGGGGCGGGTGGAGGAGATTATCGACGAATTCAAGGCACATGATCGCTACCTCTTCGCCGTGCCCATGTGGAATTTTTCCATTCCCTACATCCTCAAGCAGTACATCGACATTATTGCCCAGCCGGGGCTGACTTTCGGCATGAAGGCGGACGGCTCGTACTTCGGCATGCTGGAAAAGCGCAGGGCCGCCGTGGTCTATGCGCGTGGGGGCGTCTACACTCCGGGGACCCCGGCCGAGGGGTACAACCACCAGTCCCCGTATCTGGAGATGATTCTTGGCTTCATGGGTGTGACCGACGTGCGTAGCGTGGCCGTGGAGGGGGCCCTCATGGGACCGGATGTGCGTGATGCCGCCCGGGCTGTGGCCATGGAAAAGGTGCGTGACCTTGTGGCTGAATTCTAGCGTTTGCGTTGAGCACGCCGAGGCGAGGCCGGATTGTGTGCATGAAAAAAGCCCCCGGACCGTTTGGTCCGGGGGCTTTTTTCATGCGTTTGGCGTGGGATTGCGGCTCAATCCCGGGGTTCGGTCTCCAGATCGGCCTCGGGAGAGGAGTCGTCGTCTCCCGCAGCGCCGGCACGGGCCTTGGCGGCCTGACGGGCCGCATGGCGTTCGGCCATGCGCTGCATCTTCTTCTCTTCCTCGGCGCGCAGGGCGCGGCGCAGCACCTTGCCGACCATGGTCTTGGGCAACTCGGGGCGGAATTCCACCTTGCGTGGCAGCTTGTACTTGGCAAGCTTCTGGCGGCACCACGAGATGACCTCGCTCTTGGTCATGGATTCCCCGTCCTTGAGCACCACGTAGACCTTGATGATCTCGCCGCGCGAGGGATGGGGGATGCCCACGGCCACCGCGTCCTTGATCTTGGGATGCTCGTAGAGCACCTCGTCGATCTCGCGGGGGTAGACGTTATAGCCGCTGGTGATGATGAGGTCCTTCTTGCGGTCCACGATGAAGAAGTAGCCGTCCTCGTCCATCATGGCGATGTCGCCGGTGTAGAGCCAGCCGTTGCGCACGGCGTTGGCCGTCTCGTCCGGGCGGTTCCAGTAGCCCTTCATGACCTGCGGTCCGCGGATGACCAGTTCGCCACGCTTGCCGGGCGCGAGGTTCAGCTCGCCGACCTCCATGTCCACGATGCGGGCATCGGTGGACGGGAAGGGCAGGCCGATGGAGCCGTACTTCTTCACGCCGCTTAGCGGGTTGAGATGCGTGACCGGCGAGGCCTCGGTGAGGCCGTAGCCTTCGATGATCTCGGCGCTGGTCATCTTCTTGAACTGTTCGAGCACCTCCACGGGGATGGCGGCGGAGCCGGACACGCAGTAGCGCACGGAGTCGAAGTCCGAGGGTTTCACATTCTTCTGGAGCAGCAGCGCGGAATAGATGGCCGGTGCGCCGGGGAAGATGGAAATCTTGCGCTTGTGCAGGGTGGTCAGCAGTTCCTGCGGGTCGAAGCGCGGCACGGGGACCATGGTCGCGCCGATGGACGTGGGCAGGTTGAGACAGGTGGTCAGGCCGTAGATGTGGAAGAAGGGCATGACCGCCACGAACGTCTCGTGGCTTTCGCCGAGGGCGTGCAGGATGGTCCGGCACTGCTGGACGTTGGCCGTCATGTTCTGATGGGTGATCATGACGCCCTTGGACACGCCGGTGGTGCCGCCGGTGTACTGCAACAGCGCGATGTCCTCGCGGGGGTCCGCCGGGGGACGGCTGATGCGCTCCTCGCCCTTCATGAGCGGCTTCCACGGGATGACGGTCTTGCCGTCGAAGGGAACGCCGGTGAACAAGCCCTTCTTGCGGGCGTTGAAGCCGTAGAGCAGATTCAGCGGGAAGGACAGGCAGTCCGGGATGCGGACCACGAGGAATTTCTTGACCGGCAGCTTGTCGCGGACTTCCTCGACCTTGGGCCAGAGGTGGTCCAGCACGATCATGGTCTGGCAATCCGCGTCGTTGAGCTGGTGGATGAGCTCCTTCTCCATGTACAGCGGATTGGTCATGACCACCGTGGCACCGGCCTTGAGGGCCGCCCAGTACGAGATGATGGTCTGCGGCAGGTTCGGGAGCATGATCGAGATGCGCTCGCCGGGCTGCACGCCGAGCGCGCGCAGATTGGCGGCCATGACCTCGGTCAAGTGGTGGAGCTTTTTGTAGGTGATGCTCCAGTTCTGGAAGACGATGGCCTTGCGCTTGGGGAAGCGCTTGGCCGCGCGGTCCAGATAGCCGAAAACTGGGATGGCCTCGTAGTCTATGGTATGGCTGACTTCCTTATCGTAGCTCTTCAGCCAGGGACGCGTCATTTCCTTCATGTTCGATCCTTGTGATCGGATTTGTTCGGTGTCCGTCCGGTACGGACGTGGACGATGCGAGTCGGTTTTCATAGTATGGATTCGACTCGAAGTGAAGTGCCTTATCGTTGCGTATGCAATGGAAAAACATTCCCTTCAAGTGACGGGGCAATGACACCGCGCAGGGGTGTACTCTGCCTTGGCCGCGCTGTGAAGGAAACTTTCGCCGCAGAAACAAGAAAAGCGGCCCCGCTCCTGTGGGAGCGGGGCCGCTTGGCGTCTGGCCGTGGTGACTAGCGGGCCTTGACGAGAGTCTTTTCCTTGAGCAGAGGCTTTTCGATGCCGAGCTGCCCAAGCTTTGCCTTGAGGTCGCGCGTGTCTTCGGGGGTGCCCTGAAAACTCACGATGACCCGGTGCCAGGTGGTTCCCTTGGCGTCGGCCTTCTCGATGCGCGAGGACAATCCCGCGCGGGCCAGCTTGTCCTGAAACTGCCGTGCGGCCTTGAGATCCTTGAGCGACGCCACCTGATAGGCGTAGCGGTAGGACTCCTCGGCCGGGGTCACGACGTGGACGGGCTTCTGTTCCGGAGCGGGGGCGGGCTTGGCCGTCTCGCGCACGGGTTCGGGCTTCACCGGGGCGGGGCGCTCCGGCGCCTTTTTCACCGCAGGCTTTTCGGGGCGCGATTCCTGCGCCTCTTCGGGTTTGCGGGACAGTTCCGAGTAGAAGTTCAATTCCTCGGGTTTGATGACCTCGGGCGTGGCGGGAGCCTGTTCCTCGGCCTGGGGCATGATGCGCTCCAGTTCGGGGACGGCTTTCTCGGGCTTGTAGCCACGACCCACCAGCACGCCCAGAATGAATATCCACGACAGGGCCACCAGCGTCAGCACGGACAGGGAGACGAGACCCGCAAGGGAGAAGGTGACGGTGTAGCGCTTGGGCTCCTTCACCGTATCCTTCTCGCGGGGTTCGTTCTTCGAGTCGTTGCCGTTCAGCTTGAGGCTCAGTGGCATGTTGCTTCTCCTCCTGTGGAGTCGCGCAGTTGTTCCGAAGCTCGGGGAGCCGCGGCTACATCCGTTCCGGAGCGGTGACGCCGAGCAGGCCGAGGCCGTTGCGCACGACCTGCGCCACGGCGGCGAGCAGGCACATGCGGGCGTTCACCAGTTCGGGGGTTTCCGCGCCGAGAATCTGGTTGGCGTGGTAGTAGCGATGCAGCGCTCCGGCGAGCTCCTGGAGATAGTAGCTGATGAAGTGGGGGCTCAGGTTGCGGGCGGCGGACTCCACTGCGCCCGGATACTGGGCCAGCAGCTTGAGCAGACGGATGTCCTCGTCGGTGGAGAGCAGGGCCACGAGTTCGGCGCTGGGCTCGGGGAGGGCGATACCGCGCTCGGCGGCCTTGGCCATCACGGAGCAGATGCGGGCGTGGGCGTACTGCACGTAGTACACCGGATTGTCCATGGTCTTCTGCTTCACCAGTTCGAGGTCGAAATCGAGGTGGCTGTCGGACTTGCGGGACAGGAACATGAAGCGGGCGGCGTCCGCGCCGGTCTCCTTGACCACGTCGGCCAGCGTCTCGAACTCGCCAGCGCGGGTGGACATGGCCACCTGCTCGCCGCCGCGCAGCAGGTTGACGAGCTGCACGAGGATGACTTCGAGGCTGTCGCGATTTTTGCCGAGGGCTTCCACGGCGGCCTTCATGCGCGGCACGTAGCCGTGATGGTCCGCGCCCCAGATGTCCACGCAGAGGTCGAAGCCGCGATCGTACTTGTTGTCGTGGTAGGCGATGTCGGACGCGAAGTAGGTCAGCGAGCCGTCGGACTTGCGCAGCACGCGGTCCTTGTCGTCGCCGAACTGGGTGGACTTGAACCAGAACGCGCCGTCCTTGTCGTAGGCGAGGCCGTTCTCGGCGAGGAGCTTGAAGGTCTTGTCCACCGCGCCGGTGGCCAGCAGGCTCTTTTCGGAGAACCACACCTGATGCTCGACGTTGAAGTCGGCGAGGTCAGCCTTGATGCCGTCGAGGATGTCGTTCATGGCGAACTCGCGGCAGATTTCCTGAATCTCGTCCTCGGGGCGGTTCTTGATGCCCTCACCCTCGATGTCGAGCAGGCGCTGGGCGATGTCGATGATGTAGTCGCCCTTGTAGAAATCTTCGGGATCGGGAACCTCGATGCCCAGCAGGCGCTGCATGCGCACCCACACGGAGTTGCCGAGGATGCGCATCTGGCGGCCGGCGTCATTGAGGTAATATTCGGTGTGCGTGTCGTAGCCCGCTGCGCGCAGGATGCGGGCGAGGCTGTCGCCCACCGCAGCGCCACGACCATGGCCGATGTGCAGCGGGCCGGTGGGGTTGGCGGACACGTACTCCACCTGCGCCTTCTGGCCCTTGCCCATGTCGGAGTTGCCGAAGGCGTCGCCCGCTTCGATCACGGCGGGAACGGTGCGCTGCCAGAAGGCGGGGCTGAAGGTGATGTTCAGGAAGCCGGGACCGGCGATCTCGACTTTCTCGATCTCCGAGCCGTTGCCACGGATGGCGTCGGCGATGGCGGCGGCGACGTCGCGGGGGGCCTTGCCCGCCTGCTTGGTCAGCATCATGGCGAGGTTGGTGGCGAGGTCGCCGAACTTCTCATCCTTGGGCGGCTCGATGGAGGCCTTTTCGGGCCAGGTGTAGCCGTTGTCCTCGACGAATTTCTCAAGCAGGCTTTTCAGGTATTTCTGTGCGCGCATCGTTTTCTTCTCGCAATGTCCGCGCCGGGCGGCGCGTGGTGTTGTGTGCAGGGTCGCGGGTCCGCTAGAGGCCCGGGGCCGCGTCCAGAACGGCGGCCATGGAGTCGAGGCTCCTGCCGGTCCATTCGTCCTTCACCTCGGCCATATTCTGACCGAGCATCTTGGTGAGCACGCCCTTGGGGCCGGGCTCGTACCAGGTGCGCACACCGGCTTCGTACTGGTTGCGCGTGATCTCGATCCAGCGGACGGACGAGGTCATCTGGCGGACCATGATGTCGCGGATGGCCTCGGGATTCGCCTCGGGGCTGGCCGTGACGTTGAAATACACGGGGGCGCTCGGTGCCTTCCACTCCGCAGCGACGAGCTGCGAGCGCAGTTCCTCGGCGGCTTCGGCGATGAGCGGGCTGTGGAACGCGCCGGACACCGGCAGCGGGATGGCGCGGCCCTTGAGCTCCTTCACCAGTTCGGCGGCGGCGGCGAGGGCTTCCTTCTTTCCGCTCAGCACGAATTGGCCGGGCGTGTTGTAGTTGGCAATGCCGATTTCGAGGCCGGTGCGTTCGCGCACGGCCTGAACTACTTCCTCGGTGTTCTTCAGGGAGAGCTTGAGGATGGCGTGCATGCCGTCGTCCTCGCAACCCGCTTCGGCCATCAGGCGGCCGCGCAGGGACACGAGCTCCAGCGTCTGATCCACGGAAAGAACCTTCGCGGCGGCCAGCGCGGCGTATTCGCCGAGGCTGTGTCCGGCGAAGCAGTCGGCGGCAAGCCGCTTGGAGGCGTACATCCACAGCGAGAGGCAGCACACGGTCATGGCCGGTTGCAGGGCCCTCGTGTCCGCCATGTCGTGGTCGTCCCCACCCCAGTAGATTTCCCTGAGCGGCTGGCGCGAGATGGCCTCGGCCTGCTGCCAGAGGTACATGTAATCGCTGTCGCTCTCGGCGAGGTCGCGGCCCATGTCCTTGACCTGCGAGCCTTGCCCCGGAAAGATGACCGCGGTAAGCGGATTGTTTGCGTTCATGGCGTTCCCTCCACTATGGTGTGTAGCACGGCGGCGTAGCGCTCCGCGCCGGTGGATGTCAAGTGCGTGGCGTGGGCCTTGCTTTTCGCGGCGGGCTATGCCATTGCCTGCCCCGCGCGAAAATCATCTCTTCATTAAAGGATTGTCATGGGAAAGCCCACCCCTGAAAATGTCGCCGAACAGGCTGCGCGCCTTGGTCGCTCCATCACTGCGGAACAGGCAAGGCTCCTCTCGCTGTATCTCGATGCCCTGCTCAAGTGGAACAAGGCCATGAACCTCGTGGCGCATGGTGACTGGACGCGCGTCCTCTCCGACCTTGTGGCGGACAGTTGGCACCTTGCGGATTTTCTTGCCGAGTTGCCCGTGGCCGCGGAGCCTTCTACCCTCGACCTCGGAGCCGGGGCCGGGCTGCCGGGCATTCCGCTGCGCGTGTTCTGGGAGCGCGGCGAGTACCGCATGGTCGAAATCCGCGAAAAGCGTGTGGCCTTCATGCGCTATGCGCTCTCGCGCCTGCGTCTTGCGCGGACGTCCGCCCTTGGCTGCCGTGTCGAGGAGCTGCCGGAGGAGCTTTTTCCCGTGGATCTCATCCTGAGCCGCGCCTTCAGACCGTGGCCCGAGGTGCTGGCCTTCGCGCTGCCGCGTCTGCAAGCGAACGGGCTGTGCATCATCCTCGCCAATGCGCCCATGCCGGACGACATGGCCGAGGCTCCGGGCTGGCGGTCCGTTGGCTCGCGCGAGTACGAGACCGGCGGCAAGTCCCGCTACTTCTGGGCGTTCACGCCCGAGAGCGCTTCGAGATAGCCATCCTTGAAGATGAGCTTGGTGGCCTGCGCGTCAGCGATTTCGGCCACGTCCATGAGCTTGTCGAGAAATTCGAGGATGGCGAAGCGCTTGTCCTCGTCCCCGTTTTCAAACTCGAAGGCGAGATCGCCCGAGTTTAGAAATTCCTCAAGTTTTTCCAGATAATTCATGTCCAGAAGGGGCATGGCATTCTCCTTGGCATGCGTGTGACAAGGGGGATGCCACAAATGGCGGGCGCGGTAAAGGGGTCAGCCCTGACGTGGTGCGTCCTGCGGGCTGTAGCGCACGGCGAGGGTGCGTACGATGCCCAGACACAGGACGAGGATGCCGAAGGAGGCCAGCAGGTGCCATTCCGTATGGCCTTGGGTGTAGAGGGAAACCAACAGTTCGCGGATGACGAAGACGAGGGCCGAGTCGATCATGATGGTCAGGCTGATGCGCTGGTTCTTGAAGTATTCCACGAACCCCTTGAACAGTTCGATGATCACCAGGAAGGTCAGGATTTCGATGATCGCCTCGTTGTAGGCGGAACGCAGGTCTCCCTCGCCGAACAGCCTCTTCATGCCTAAAAGCGTCCGGATGAGGCCGACGTTCAGGACGACGATGATATAGGCGATGACGACGTTGAGGATGAAGCTGAGGGACGTGTCGAATATCTTGTTGGATGCGGGAAGGCGCATGCGGACGTCCCCGTGCTAGGCCGCCCGTCCGGGCGTTTCGAGGGAGGAGAGCAGCAGGCCCGCGATGCTCGCCTTGCATGCGACTCCCCCCGGGGTGGAGACGATGCGCACGTGTGCCGCGAGCGGCTTGGCCCCGCGCGTGAAGGGCGCATGGCGGCAGCGCACGGTGCAGCCCGTGAGCATGTCGCGCACGGCGCGGATGAATTCCGGACTCGGCGACTTTGGCGCTTCAAGAGGTGTGAACCGGCGGATGCCGCCCCGTTTCGTCTTGATCGAGATGGTCAGGTCGTCGGCCACGGCGCAGACTCGACCCGTGGTGTGGCGCTCCGTGCAGAGCAGGGCGCACGCCAGAGACATTCCGGAGCCCATGAGGACAATGATGCCGTTTTCGAGCATTGGAACCTCCCGTGTTCGTTTCGACGCACGCTAGCCTGCCCGCGTTGCGGTTTGGTGGCGTATGCGTGAAAGTCGGGAGGCGCGCTGGCCTGCCTTACACGTGGTGGTAGGGCAGGCCCTTCTGGATGCTTGCCGCGCGGTAGAGCTGCTCCAGAAGTAGCACCCGCGCCAACTCGTGCGGGAAGGTCATGGGCGAGAGGCTCATGGTGAAGCGGCAGCGCTCCAGCACCGCGCTCGACAGTCCGTACGCTCCGCCGATGATGAAGCACGGCCATGTGGACGGGTCCTCGGCCCAGCCCGTGAGTCGGTCGGCCAGCGCCACGGAGGTCATGGTCTTGCCGTGCTCGTCGAGGGCCACCGGGAAGTCCTGCGGTTCGAGCTTTTCCAGAATCCTTTCGCCTTCCCAGTCGTTTTTGGACGTTTCCGCCAGATGGGAGGGAGCGTCCTTCACGATGACTTCCGTGACCGGATAATGGCGGGACAGGGCCGTCATGTAGTGCTCCGCCGCGTCCTTCCAGTGCCCCTTGCGGAGCTTGCCGACCCATATGAACTTGATCTTTCGCATGTGCTTTCCGTGTGTTGGGTGTTGCCGCCGCCGGTTGTCAAAGTGCGGGGCTTGGTTTACTTGTCAGAGAAGTTTCCGATGTTCAAGTCCGGAGTCCCGCATTCATGGCGGGAGCCGTTTCCCCATATCTTACCGCGACATCCCGAGGTTCGTCCCGATGCCAAGTGCGAGTGACGCCGAAACAGTGAAACGCACGCCTTCCGGCCGCGGCCGCCGCGTCATCCTACATGTCCTCTTTCTAGTGGCGCTTGTCCTGTTCGCCGTGCCCATGCCCAGCAGCCATGCGGGCACGCTGGAGCTTGGCAACCTCATCCTCGACAATCAGGCGGGCAACATCACCGTACGCTTCGGCGTCCGCGTGGAGGACATCGAGACCCTCGAAGCCGTGCTCGACGAGGGCACCGTGGTCGGTCTCGTCTGCGAAAGCGGCGTGTCGCGTCGCAAACGCATGTGGCCGGATGCGGAAATCGCCTCGGCGCGCTGGGAATCCACCCTCTCGCGGGATGTGCTTGCCCGCGACTATGTGCTGATTCTGCCGGGAACGGAGAAACCCTTGCGCTCGCGCGATCTGCGCACGCTGCTCGACGAGGCGTGGGGGCGGCTGTCCATGGTTGTCGGCCCGTGGGCCTCGCTGTCCCCGGGCAACGAATACAGTCTGGACCTGAACATCTCCCTCGCCCGGCGCGACGTGCCCGTGTGGCTACGCTACGTGGTGTTCTTCAAGTCCTGGGACGTCCTGCCCCCCGTGAGCTATCAACTCGACTTCAGCTACTAGCCATGTCCATGCAGGAACCCATCGAAACCCCGCAGGAGCCGTCGGCCGACGGGCAGAACGCGCAGGACGGCCGCACGATACGGGTCGGCACCGGAACCACGCGCGAACGCAAGCGCCGCCAGCACGAATTGTTCATGGCGTTCATCGCGCTGCTCGTGGTGCTCATGCTCACGTGGGTGGAGCTCAAGTATTTCGGCGAGGTCAACTCGTTCATCTTCCTCGGGTTGTTCAACCTGAACGTCATCCTGCTGTTCGCCATCGTCTTCGTCGTGCTGCGCAACGTCATCAAGCTCGTGCTGGAGCGGCGGCGCAACGTGCTTGGCTCGAAACTGCGAACGCGGCTGGTCATTTCCTTTGTCGCCCTGTCCATCGTGCCGACCTTTCTCATGTTCGCCCTTGGGGCCAAGTTCGTCCAGACCTCCGTGGATTTCTGGTTCAAGACGCAGGTCGAGGACTCGCTGGAGGAGGCGCTGGAAGTCGGTCAGGCGTTCTACGCCTCGTCGCAGGAACGTCTGGAGCGGCGCTCCGACTACATCCTCGGCCGCATTCTGGAACGCAGGTTCGCATGGGGCGGCAAGGCGATGGACGCCTTTCTCAAGGAAAAGCGCGCGGAGTATGATCTCTCCCTCATCGGCATCATCAATCCCGACCTGTCCGAACAGAATTGGCACACCGGGCCAGAGTGGGAGGGCGTGTGGGAGGACGTGCGCAACAAGATCAACTGGGACAGCCTGCGCGACCGCCCGGAGTTCTGGTCCACCATCCGCGCCGGTTCCGGGGCGGACATGGTGCTTGGCCTGCAACCGGTTGACGGCGGGCGCACGGGCTACATCGTCCTCGGCGAGAGCATCGGCCACGGGCTACTCTACAAGCTGGACAAGATCGTCCACGGCATAAGCGAGTACAAGCAGATCCGGACCATGAAGCACCAGTGGAAACTGGCGCTCTATGTGCTTCTGGCCGTGGTGACCATGCTCATCGTCATGGGGGCCATTTGGTTCGGCATGCGGCTGGCCAAGGAACTCTCCGCGCCGGTGCAGGCGCTGGCCGACGGCACCCAGCGCGTGGCACGCGGCGACCTCACCGTGCGCCTCGAAGACTCCTCCAGCGACGAGCTGGGATTCCTCGTGCAGAGCTTCAACGAGATGGCGCGCGACCTGCAACTTTCCCGCGCGGAACTCACCGAGGCCAACGAGCAACTCAACCGCAACAATCGCGAGTTGGAGCAACGTGGGCGCTACATCGAGGCCGTTCTGGACAACATCGGCGCGGGCGTCATCTCGCTCGACAGCGCAGGCTGCGTGAGCACCGTCAACAAGGCCGCCGAAACCATGCTCTGCCTCGATGGCTCGACGATCATCGGACGCAGGCCACTCGAACTGTTACAGGGCCGCTATGCGGAACTCATCAGCGAGGTATTCGAGCAGATGGGCGCAAGCCCCGGTTCGCAGTGGCAGCGTCAGATTGACCTGACCCTCGGTAGCCGCGATCTCAAGCTGCTGGTCAACGTGGTGACGCTGACCGGACCGGACGGCACCGAGTACGGCATCGTGGCCGTGTTCGAGGACATTACGGAGTTGGAGAAGATGCAGCGTGTCGCCGCGTGGCGCGAAGTGGCCCGGCGCATCGCCCACGAGATCAAGAATCCGCTGACGCCCATCAAGCTTTCCGCCCAGCGCATGGAGCGCAAGTTCGGCCCGCAGGTGGAGGACCCGGTCTTCACCCAGTGCACGCAACTCATCGTCAATCAGGTGGAGCACTTGCAGCAGATGGTGCAGGAGTTTTCCTCCTTCGCAAAGCTGCCCGAGGTCGATCTCAAGTGGGGCTATCTCGCTCCGCTTCTGGACGAGATCGTGGCCATGTTCCGCAATAGCCATACGTCCATCGACTGGGAACTGACCTATGACGGGCAGATTCCCCGCCTCAAGCTGGATGTGGAGGGCATGCGCCGCGTGCTCATCAACATTCTGACCAACGCGGCGGACGCGGTGCGCGAACAGGCCGAGCCCGCCGTAGAGGTTGTCGTCTCCTGCGACAGGCTGCTCGGCTGGGTGCGCATCGAGGTGCGCGACAACGGCGAGGGGCTGACGCAGGAAGAACGCTCGCGCCTGTTTGAACCGTATTTCTCGCGTAAGAAGGGCGGCACGGGCCTCGGGCTGACCATTGTCAAATCCATCGTCAGCGATCATCACGGCTACGTGCGCGCCATGCCGCGCGAACCTCGGGGGACGACGCTCGTCGTGGAACTTCCCGTCTAGAGAGGGCGGCTTTCCGCAGGGAGGCCGCATCGTGGGGGATCGTCATGCGGGTCATCATTGTTGGCGGTACGGGATTCATCGGACGGGAACTGTGCGTGGCCTTGCTTGCGCACGGGCACGACGTTGTGGTCACCTCGCGCTGCCCCGACCGGGTGGAGCGCCTTTTCGGCGGCCGCGTCGGTGCGGCGGCGTGGGATGGACGCGACCCGGAGTCTTTTGCCCGTCTGCTGGACGAGGCCACGCAGCCGCAGGTGGTGGTGAATCTCGTTGGCGAGAATATCGCCAACGGCTACTGGACCGCCGCCAAGAAGCGCCGCATTCTCGATAGCCGTGTCGTCCCCGGCCGTGCGCTGGCGCGGGCCGTGGCCATTGCCGATGGTCCCGTTGCCGCGTTTGTGCAGGCCTCGGCCGTGGGCTACTACGGATACGACGCCTCGGCGGATGATCGGCCCGTGGATGAGAACAGCCCGAAGGGGCGCGGATTTCTCGCCGACGTCTGCGAGGCGTGGGAGGGGAGCGTGGCCGCCGTTGCCGAATGCGGCGTGCGCCTCGCGCTGGCGCGGACCGGGGTGGTGCTTGGGCCGGGGGGCGGCGTGCTGGAGCGTTTTGTTCCGCCGTTTCGCATGTACCTTGGTGGGCCGCTTGGCAGCGGCAGGCAGTGGTTTCCGTGGATCCACGCCGCAGACGAGGTCGCGGCCCTCGCCTTTTTGGCGGAGCGCGAGGACGCGCGGGGCGCGTTCAATCTCGTCTCGCCGGGCGTTGTGACCATGGGCGATTTCTGTGCCGGGATCGGGCGTGTCCTCGGGCGGCCGTCGTGGCTTGGCGTGCCGGGGTTCGCTCTTCGTCTCGTCCTCGGTGACATGGCCCGCGAGGTGGTGCTCGCCAGCCACAGGGCCGTTCCGGCGCGTCTGCTGGAAATGGGCTTCGTTTTCGGCTATCCTGACCTCCGAGTGGCCTTGGGAAATATTTTCAATGATTAGGCGCGGATGACCGCACGTGTGACGCGCGGTGCCGGGCAGGGCAGCGGGTGACCATGACGAAGAAGCGGATACTGGTGGTCGAGGACGAGTCCATCGTCTCGCTGGACATCAGGCACAGGCTCAAGGCGCTTGGCTACGAAGCCGCCGCGCTGGTCTCGTCGGGCGAGGACGCTGTGCGCATGGCCGGAGAGAGTGCGCCGGACCTCGTGCTCATGGACATCCATCTGGCCGGGGCCATGGACGGTGTGCAGGCCGCAGAGGAAATCCGCCACCGTTTCGATGTCCCGGTCGTGTATCTCACCGCCTATGCCGATCACGAGACGCTCCAGCGGGTCAAGGTCACCGAGCCGTTCGGCTACATTCTCAAGCCCTTCGAGGATCGCGAACTCCAGTCGGCCATAGAGATGGCCTGCTACAAGCACCGCTCGGAGCGGCGCGTGCGCGACAACGCCCGCTGGCTGGAGTCCACTCTCGAAAGCGTGGGCGAAGGCGTCATTTCCGCCGATGGACAGGGCCGCGTGAAGTACATGAACGGCGCGGCCGCCGCGTTGACCGGCTGGGCGTTGAACGAGGCCGCGGGGCGCGGACTTTCCGATCTGCTTGCGCTTGGCGGTGCGGACGGGGACGAGCCGGTCGATCTTGTCGGTGCGGTGCTCGCGTCCGGCGAAGCCGTGCGGACTGATGCGCTTTCGCTGAAGCGGCGGAGCGGCGGCGAGGTGCCCGTGGAAATTTCCGTGACGGCGGTGCGGGGCGAGCGGGGGGACATCCTCGGCGTGGTCGTCGCGCTGCGCGACATCACCGAACGGCGGCAGGCGGTCAGCGCGCTGCGCCGGAGCGTGAGTGAACTGCGGCAGGCGCGCGACGCCACCGTCGGTGCGCTCATCGTCACCTCTGAGAAGCGCGACCCCTACACCGCAGGGCATCAGGCCCGAGTTTCGCGGCTGGCGGTGGCCATGGCGAGGCGGCTGGACCTGCCTGCCGAGGTCGTCGAGGGCATCGAGGTCGCCGCGAAGCTGCATGATCTCGGCAAAATTTACATTCCGGCGGAGATTCTTTCGAAACCGGCGCTACTGTCCGACATCGAGCAGCGCATGGTGCAGGCGCATCCCAGCGTGGGGTACGACATTCTGCGCGGGGTGCCCTTTCCGTGGCCTGTGGCGGACATTGTGCACCAGCATCACGAGCGCCTCGACGGCAGCGGCTATCCGCGCGGACTCGCAGGGGAGGCCATTTTGCCGCAGGCCCGAGTGCTGGCCGTGGCCGACGTGGTGGAGGCCATGTCGTCGCATCGGCCCTACCGGGCGTCGCTTGGCCTTCCGAGTGCGCTGGACGAGATTCGCGCCGGGCGAGGGGGACTCTACGATGCCACGGTCGTGGACGCTTGCCTTGCACTTTTCGATTCGGGCTATGATTTCGAAGAGGCCGAAGGGGAGTATGCTTCGGCCAATCACAAGGAGCATGACGGGTGAAGAACCTGATACTTGTCGTCGACGACGAGGACGGCATCCGCTTTTCATTGCGCGGCATCCTCGAGGACGAGGGCTACGAGGTGGCGGAGGCCGAAAGCGGCGAAGCCGCGCTGGAACTCATCGAGGGGCAGATGCCGTCCCTCGTGCTGCTGGACATATGGCTTTCGGGCATTGACGGATTGCAGGTGCTGGACAGGTTGCAGGAGCGGGTGCCCGATCTGCCCGTGGTCATGATTTCCGGCCATGGCAACATCGAAACGGCGGTCACGGCCATCAAGAAGGGGGCCTTCGATTTCATCGAGAAGCCTTTGTCCCTTGAAAAGGTCATCGTCTGCGTGAACAAGGCGCTGGAGTTCAACTCCATCCGGCAGGAAAACCGTGTCTTGCGCGAGCGCTTGGAGTCCGATCAGGCGCATCGCCTTACCGGCGAGTCCGAAGCCATTGCCATTTTGCGCCACCAGATCGAGCAGGTGGCCCCCACCGACGCGTGGGTGCTCATCACCGGCGAGAACGGAACCGGCAAGGAAATCGTGGCCCGTTCCATCCACCAGCAGAGCCGCCGCGCGGATCGACCGCTGGTGGCTGTGAACTGCGCGGCCATTCCCGAGGAACTCATCGAGAGTGAACTCTTCGGGCACGTGAAGGGCGCGTTCACCGGTGCGGAATCGTCGCAGGCCGGAAAGTTCGAGCTGGCGCACACGGGCACCCTGTTCCTCGACGAGATCGGCGACATGAGCCTCAAGACGCAGGCCAAGATTCTGCGCATCCTGCAGGAGCAGAAGTTCGAGCGGGTCGGCGGGCGCAAGACAATCACCGTGGATGTGCGGGTCATCGCCGCCACCAACAAGAATCTTCAGGAGGAAATCCGGGCCGGACAGTTCCGCGAGGACCTCTACTATCGCCTGCGCGTTTTTCCGCTGGAGGTTCCCGCCCTGCGCGTTCGCGCCGGGGACGTGCCGTTACTCATCGACGAGTTCGTCTCGCGTCTCACGCGGATGCATGGATTCCGTCCGCTGACCTTCTCGCCAGCGGCGCTGGAGAGCCTGAAGCGGTATCCGTGGCCGGGAAATGTTCGCGAACTGAAGAATTTCGTGGAGCGGATGCTCATCATGCATGGTGGGTCCGAGGTCGGCCCGGAGGCACTGCCCGCCGAATATCGTGGCAGTGTCGGCGCGCTCGATTTTGACGACGATGCCGACGACATGGGCATCCAGTCCGGCGCGGCGGATTTCAAGGCTGCGCGTTCCGAGTTCGAGGCGCGGTTCCTGCGTCAGAAGCTCCGCGAATTCAACGGCAATATTACGCGTTTGGCGGAGTCCATCGGGCTTGAGCGCTCCTATCTGTCGCGAAAGCTCAAGGCCTACGGCATTCAGGCGGACTAGCGCGACGGGCCGGTGTGCCGGGGTGTCAGCTTTCCGTGCGTCCGGCGGACGCCGATGTGTCATTACTGCGAAAAAAGGGCGGCGCGGAACCAAAAGGTTCCGCGCCGCCCTTGTGCGTTTGGCGGAGCGTCGCTACCGTGAGCGGCTACTTCTCGATCCAGATCATGCTTGCCATGCGGCCGCAGTTCCTGTTGCGACGGTACGAGAAGAAGAGCTGGGGCAGGCTGTAGGTGCACAGGTCCAGCCCGAAGATGTGGCTGGGGCGCACGCCGGCGGCCAGAAGCTGGTCGCGCGTCAGCCGCCAGAGGTCCACGGACGCGGTGTCCGGGTCGTAGTAGTCGCGGAAGTTTTTGCCGAACTCGTCATGGAAATTGACGAACTGGCTCCATGCGGGGCCGAGGCTCGGGCCGCGCACGGCCAGCACCTCTTCGGGCGGCAGGTCGTATTCGCGGCAGAAGGCCTTCACGCCCGTGGTGGGGAAGTGGAGGACGTTGCCGCGCCAGCCCACATGCAGGGCTGCGACGTACTTGCCACTGGCGTGGGCCAGCAGGATGGGCTGGCAGTCGGCTGTCTTGATGATGAGCGCCCGGCCGGGGCAGGAGGTCGCGATGCCGTCGGCCTCGATGCTGCCCTCAACGGCGATGTCCGTGGGTTCCGGCTCGAAGATCATCTGCGGTCCGTGGACCTGCCGCACTTCCTGCCACGTTTCGAAGCCGAGTTCGCGTTGCAGGTTGCGGCGGTAATTGATGACATGCTCGGGAGCATCGCCCACTTCGAGGGAGATGTTCGCGTTGTCGTAGGGGCCCTTTTCGGCTCCACCCATGCGGGTGCCGAAATAGCAGTTGACCTTGTCGAGCCCCGGAAAGCGGAAAGGTATGTAGCTTAGATCCATAGGATGCCGTCCTCAGTGATTATGGCGTGCATGGGGATGTCCCACGGGTCGGCGGGAAGTTCGTCCACGAGCTGGAAGCCGTAGGCGAGACCGATGACCGTTGCCCCGGTGGAGCATTCCCCTGCGAGAAATCTGTCGTAAAATCCGGCACCGAAGCCGAGCCGGAATCCTCTGCGGTCGAACCCCACGCCGGGAACGAGAATGAGGTCCGGGTGGCATGTGGCGAGACTGGGGCATTGCTCCGGCTGCGGTTCGCGGATGCCGTGCATGCCCGGTGCGATCTCCTCCGCGCAGGTGGCGCAGGCCACGTCCATGACTCCGGGTTGATCCGGGCGGCAGCGGGGGAGGAGGAGGCGTACGCTTCGCCCCCACAGTTCGTCAAGAAGGGGCGTGGTGTCCACCTCGTTTTTCACGGGGAGGTACATGAGAATTTCCCGCGCGTCGTTCCAGACGGGCAGGGTGCGCAGGTGGGCGAGAATTCTGCCGCTGTGGCTGGCGACCTCGGCTGGGAGGAGCGCCTTGCGCCGCGCTAGCAGGTCGGCCCGCAGGCGAGCCTTGGGTATTTGCGTGCCGTGCATGGGACTTGGCTGTTTATGATTGCAAGGTTTTGTACTATTGTCGGCCCGGTCACGTGCGGACACCGATTCGATCTGCATGTGCGGCAGGACTGTACACCTTCTTTTTTGTTCTTGAAAGGGACCGCTGATGGACAAATTCGAAAGATTCTGGATCGGTTGCGGCGACATCCACGGCGACCCCCGGCGGCTCGCCGAAATCCCCGGAGTCGCCGGAGCCGAAGGGATAATTCTCAGTGGCGATCTGACCACCAATGGTGGGCTGAAGGTCGCCCGTGAGGTCATAGAGACCGTGCGGGGCAGCAACCCGCGTATATATGCCCAGATTGGCAACATGGACGCCCACGCCGTCACGGACTGGCTGGAAGAGCGTGACATGAACATCCATGCCCGCGTGCGCGAGCTGGCCCCCGGCGCAGGGATTATCGGCGTTGGCTGCTCATCGCCCACGCCTTTTCGGACGCCCTGTGAGGTGCCGGATTCGCAGCTTGCGGCGTGGCTCGACGCCGCGCATTCCGCCATGCCCGATTGGGCGGCGCTGCTTCTGGTCTCGCATGATCCGCCCTATGGCACGTCGGCCGATGAACTGCCCGGCGGTATGCACGTGGGCAGCCGCGCCGTGCGCGCGTTCATCGAACGTGTCCAGCCGGACGTGTGTCTGTGCGGACACATCCACGAGGCCCGCACCGAGGATATGATCGGCCGGACGCGCATCGTCAATCCCGGCATGCTCGCTCATGGTGGCTATGCCGTCATCGGCCTCGTCGACGGTCGTTTCACCGCAAAACTGCGCGTGCTGGATTGAGGGTTCCATCGTGAAAATGAAACTCCTCTCGTGGAACGTCAATGGATATCGGGCCATCGTGAAGAAGGGCTTTCGGGAATGGCTCGATGCCTCGGGTGCGGACGTGGTCGGCATTCAGGAAACCAAGGCCGATGCCGCCCAGCTGGATCGTGAGGATAGAAACCCCGAGGGCTGGTCTGCATTCTGGAATTCCTCACAGGTGCGTAAGGGCTATTCCGGCACGGCCTGCTTCTGCCGCCATGCGCCGCTCTCGGTGACCTACGGCCTGCCCGACGAGCGCTATCGTGGCGAAGGGCGCTGCATCCGGCTGGAGTATGAGGACTTCCACCTGTTCAACATCTATTTTCCCAACGGCGGCAACGGCGACGAGCGCTTGCAGTTCAAGCTCGGCTACTACGACGCTTTTCTGGAGCATGCCGAGACCCTGCGGCGCGACAAGCCCATTGTCGTCTTCGGCGACTTCAATACCGCGCACAAGCCCATCGACCTTGCGCGTCCCAAGGAGAACGAGGGCATAAGCGGCTTCCTGCCCATCGAACGCGCATGGCTGGACCGGTTCGTGGCCGCTGGCTACGTGGATACCTTCCGCATGTTCGATGATGGTCCGGACAACTACACGTGGTGGTCCTATCGGGCTGGCGCGCGTGCGCGAAACGTGGGGTGGCGCATCGACTATTTCTTCGTGTCCGAGGAACTGCGAGACAACGTGCGTTCCGCATGGATCGATCCCGCCGTGGACGGCTCCGACCACTGCCCCCTTGGCGTGGAGCTGGAGTTCTGATCAGAGCTTGCGCATTCTTTTCGCTCTTTCGCAGCCCGCCCGGCATGTCCGGACGGGCTTTTGTTTTGGATTGGCTCCGTTGACTCACGCTCGGCAAATGGCGGCGTGTGACGGTGACTCGTGATGCATAGTTGTGCGCGGCATGTGTATGGCGTGACCAGTCGTGATTGATCGTCTGGGGAAATAGGCGATGTTTTGCACATAATGCGTTGACTCGATTGACAATGTGGCCGTGGTGTTCAACAATTCCGATGCTTGTCGAAGGCAGTGTGCGGATGTGCCTGTGTGATGCATGGCGTGATGGCTGTGCATGGATGAAAATGCCGTATGCGCGGGCGCTGTCGGAAACCATCAAGCGGAGGTTGCCATGGCGGTTGTCGATTCGACCATGCATGTTCCCCATCCCGGAAGGGCGTCGGCCTATCTGGATTGGCTGCAGATGCTCACCGGGGCGGGGCTGATCCTGTTCATGTGGTCGCACATGATCCTCGTCTCCAGCGTCCTTGTGGGGCCGCGCGTGATGGACGCGTTGGCGTGGTTCTTCGAATACACCTACGTGGCGCAGGTGGGCGGGCCGCTGGTGGCCTTCGTCTTTCTGCTGCACTTCGCCCTCGGCGCACGCAAGATTCCTTTCCGCACGGCGGAGCAGCGCGTGGTGTGGGCGCATTCGCGCACCCTGCGCCATCGCGACACGTGGCTGTGGCTGGTGCAGGTCGTCTCCGCCATGGTGGTGCTCCTGCTCGGCTCCATCCATATGTGGATCGTGCTGACCGATTTGCCCATCACCTCGGTCAAGAGCGCTGCACGTATCCAGAGCGGCTGGCTCATGCCGCTGTATCTCGTCTTGTTGCCCATGGTGGAGCTGCATGTGGGCATCGGCTTTTACCGCATCGGCGTGAAGTGGGGATTCATCCGCCGCGCCAACCGGGGCATCTTCCGCAGGCGCGAGAATCTGCTGACGCTGTTCTTCATCCTGCTTGGGCTGGCGACCCTGCTGCGGTTCTACTTCATGGACTTCCACTAGCCTCGCGAGGAGCGCTTCATGCAGACATTCGTTACCGACGTGTTGTGTATCGGCGCGGGGCTTGCCGGGGAGCGTGTGGCCATCGCCGCGGCCGAGGCCGGGTTCGACGCCACGTGCTTGAGCATCGTCCCCGCGCGGCGTTCGCATTCCGCCGCCGCGCAGGGCGGCATGCAGGCGGCCCTGGGCAACTGCTCCATGGGCGAGGGCGACAGCCCGGACGTCCATTTCGTGGATACCGTGAAAGGTTCGGACTGGGGCTGCGATCAGGAGGTGGCGCGTCTGTTCTGCGACAATGCGCCCATCGCCATGCGCCAGATGGCCCACTGGGGCGTGCCGTGGAACCGCGTCGTTCCGGGCAAGCGACACTACTACAAGGGCGGCGAGCGCTTCGAGAAGGAGGAAAAGGCCGAGAAGGCAGGTCTCATCACCGCCCGCGCCTTCGGCGGAACCGCCAAATGGCGCACCTGCTATACCTCGGACGGCACGGGGCACACCGTGCTCTACACCATGGACAACCGCGCCGCCCAGCTTGGCGTGACCGTGCACGACAAGGTGGAGGTCGTCTCCATCATCCACGACGCGGGGCAGTGCCTCGGGGCCGTGGCCCGCTGTCTGCGCACGGGCGAACTGCGCGTCTATCTCGCCAAGGCGACGCTGGTGGCCTCGGGCGGGTTCGGCCGTATCTACCGCGAATCGACCAACGCGGTCATCAACGACGGCGGAGCGCATGCCGCCGTGCTCGACACGGGCGTGGTGCCGCTCGGCAACATGGAGGCCGTGCAGTTCCATCCCACGGGCATCGTGCCCACCTACATCCTCGTTACCGAGGGTTGCCGTGGTGACGGCGGGACGCTCCTCGACGTCAACGGCGAGCGTTTCATGCACCTCTACGAGCCGGAAAAGGCGGAGCTTGCCTCGCGCGACGTGGTCTCGCGCTGGATGATGCACCACATCCGCGAGGGCAAGGGCGTGAAAAGCCCCTACGGCGAACATCTTTGGCTGGACATCCGCCACCTCGGCGAACGGCACATCCGCGTGAAACTGCGCGAGGTGGACGAAATCTGCCACAATTTCCTCGGCATAGATCCGGTGGAGAGCCTCATTCCGGTCAAGCCGGTGCAGCATTACTCCATGGGCGGCATCCGCACGAATAAGGATGGCAAGGCCTATGGATTGGAGGGGCTGTTCGCGGCGGGCGAGGCCGCCTGCTGGGACATGCACGGCTTCAATCGCCTTGGCGGCAACTCGTTGGCGGAGACGGTGGTGGCGGGGATGCTGGTGGGCGCAAAGCTCGTCGAATATCTGCGTGGACGCGAGGCCGTGTGGAACACCGCCGCTGTGCGTGACGCGGTGCTCCGCGTTGAAGATCGAATTGAGCGCCTGCGAACCGGGACGGACGGCGGGGAGAATGTCTACGCCGTGCGCGACGCCATGCAGGACGCCCTGCAGGACGGCGTGCATATCTTCCGCAATGCCGATGGCCTTGGGCGCGCGGTGGACAGCCTGCGGGAGATTCACGCCCGCGCCAAGCGCCTCGGGCTGCGGTCCAACGGCGTGGGGGCCAATCCCGAGCTGGCGATGGCGCTCAAGCTGCCGGGAATGGTGCGGTTGGCGCTGTGTGTGGCCCATGGCGCGCTCATGCGCACCGAGAGCCGTGGCAGCCATGCGCGCGAGGACCATCCCGAGCGTAACGACCGCGACTGGCTGAATCGTACGCTGGCCACATGGCCCGGCGAGAGCGACGAGCTGCCGACGCTGACCTACGAACCCGCCACGCGGGTCATGGAGATGCCTCCGGGAGACAGGGGCTATGGCAACGGAACGATCATTCCGATGGACGCGGGGGAGAACAACTCATGACGCGCAATCTCACCTTCAGCATATTCCGCTACAACCCCATGGACCGGACTTCGACCCCGCATATGGACACCTTCGTCGTTCCGGAGACCTCGTCCATGACGCTGTTTATTGCCCTTACACGCATTCGCGAGGAGCAGGACCCCTCGCTCCAGTTCGATTTTTGCTGTCGGGCGGGCATTTGCGGGGCCTGCGGCATGCTGGTGAACGGGCGGCCGAATCTCGCCTGCAAGACCAAGACGAAGGAGCTGCCGGACGTTGTGACCCTGCTTCCGCTGCCGATCTTCCGCCTTGTCGGGGACTTGTCCGTTGACACCGGCACGTGGTTCCGGGAAATGTATTCCCGCGTCGGTTCGTGGATACACACCGACAGGGAGTTCGATCCGCTGGCCGAGGAGGAGCGCATGGACAATGCCCTCGCCAACGAGATCTACGAACTGGAGCGCTGCATCGAGTGCGGATGCTGTATCGCGGGCTGTGCCACGGCGCGCATGCGTCGGGATTTTCTCGGCGCGGCGGGGTTGAACCGCGTGGCTCGCTTCATGCTGGACCCGCGCGACCAGCGCACGGAGAAGGATTTCTTCGAGATCATCGGTGACGACGAAGGCATTTTCGGCTGCATGGGCCTGCTCGGCTGCGAGGACGTGTGCCCCAAGGGACTCCCGCTTCAGGATCAGCTGGGCTTTTTGCGCCGCAGAATGGGTTTGGCGGCCATCAGAAGCTTCCTGCCCGGCGGCAAGTGAGAGAAGGAGAAACGCGATGCGAACGATTCAGGCCTCCGACATCACGGATACCGTCGCCTCGATGGTCCGCGATGCCGGAGTGCGGCTGCCCGACGACGTGAAGGCGGCCTTCCGGCGGCACATGCGGGAAGAGACCACCCCCGCGGCCAAGGAGATTTTCCGGCAATTGCTGGAGAATGCCGAACTGGCCGAGGAGACCGGTCTGCCTCTGTGTCAGGATTGCGGATTGGCTGTGTTCTTCGTGGAGATAGGCGAGGACGTGCGGGTGGAGGGAAGCCTCAAGCAGGCTATCGAGCAGGGCATGATTCGCGCCTATGCCGAAGGCTATTTGCGCAAGTCGTCCTGCGATCCCATGACCCGCGCCAACACCGGCGATAATTCCCCGGCCATCATTCATTTCGATTTCGTCCCCGGCGACAGGATACGCATAGCGTTCATGGCCAAGGGCGGCGGTTCGGAAAACATGTCCCGCGTGACCATGCTGACCCCGGCGCAGGGCTGGAAGGGCATCCGCGAATTCGTGCTGCGGCGCGTGGTGGAGGCCGGTCCGAACCCCTGTCCGCCCATTATGCTCGGCATTGGCATTGGCGGCACCTTCGAGAAAGCTCCGGTCATGGCCAAGCACGCGTTGCTGCGTGGGCTGGAGGATCGGCATCCCGATCCCGCCGTCGCCAAGATGGAGGACGAGCTCCTCGCGGACATCAATCGGCTCGGTATCGGTCCCATGGGCCTTGGCGGCGCGACGACCTGTCTCGGCGTCAAGATCGAGATGGCCCCGTGTCACATCGCCAGCCTGCCGCTGGCCGTCAACGTGCAGTGCCATTCCATCCGGCACAGGGAGGTCGTGATCTGATGGCTGAATTCCATCTGACGACGCCGCTCACCGACGCGGATACGACGCAGCTCACGGCCGGGGATGTGGTGTTCATCACCGGCACCATCTATACCGCGCGCGATGCTGCCCACAAGCGGCTCATGGACCTCATCGATTCCGGCGTGCAACTGCCGTTTCCTCTCGAAGGCTCCATTATCTATTATGTAGGCCCGAGCCCAGCGCCTCCGGGACGGCCCATCGGTGCCGCCGGACCCACCACGAGCTATCGCATGGACAGCTATGCCCCGCGCCTGCATGCCCTCGGTCAGAAGGCATCCATCGGCAAGGGCAAGCGCAGCGACGAGGTCAAGGCCGCTCTGCGCGAGAACATGGCCGTCTACTTCGGTGCCACTGGCGGCGCGGGAGCGCTTTTGTCCAAGTGCATCACCGCCGCGCGGGTCATCGCCTTTGACGATCTCGGTCCCGAGGCCATCCGCGAATTGACGGTGGAGAACTTCCCGGTCCTCGTCATCAACGACACGAAGGGCGGCGAGCTGTACGCGAAGCCGGATCTCGCTGCCGTGGGGCTGGACTAGCCGATTTCCCCGGCCCCCGGCGCATGTCGGGGGCCGTTTTCCTTCGTGCGGAGAAAGCCATGACGTTTCGCATTCGTCCCGCCGCTGCCACGGACCTACCCTTTCTTGCGGAGATGTTCGCCCGCACCATTCCCGAGGTCTATCGCGACATCGTTCCCGCCCATGAGCTGTCCGGGCGAGTGGGCAACGTGGTCGAGACGTTGATGCTGCATTGGCCGAATGCTCGCATCTGCGAGGTCGCCCCGCCCTGGCCCGCACACGCGTGGCCCGATGCCGACGATCCGTTGGCACCCTTCACGCATGGCCGTCTGGCCGGGATGGCGCTGGTGGTCAATGGCAGTCACGTGAGCCTGTTGTGGGTCGATACCCCGCATCGGCGCAAGGGCGCGGGGCTCCTGCTGCTTCGGGATGCCGAGCGGCGGGTGGCCAAGGGCGGATTCCGCAGCGCCACGCTAGAGGTCTATGCGGACAACGTTCCTGCGCTACGCTTCTACGAGGCCTGTGGCTGGGAGGTGGAACGGGAGTTCATCGGCCAGATGGGGGCGAAGGTCTATGCCATGCGCAAGGTGCTGTGCGACTGCGCTGCGTGTCCCTGAAAAGCGAAACGGCCGCGTTGGCGGCCGTTCACGTGACAGCGGGGCCGGGCGTTTCGCCGCGTCCGCGCTTTGAATCTCATCCGAGGCAGTCACCCTGACGAGCCGTCCGGCTAGTCCAGCAGCTTCTTCGCCTGATCCTTCATGTTGTCCACGGCCTGATCGATGGACTTGCCCGCCTTTTCCGCAGGCCCCTCTTCTTTGCAGCCGAAGGCGGAGACGAGCATCAGCAGGGCGCAGGCCACAATCACCAGTTTCTTCCAGATCGACATGAAAACCTCCCTATGCCGCCCGCAGCGGAGTGTCTCCGCCGGTGCGGCGTGCGAATTTTCTTCCGTTTACGAAAGTGTTGGCGATTTTGCAATGGCAGTCGCTGCGAACGCAGCCCTGCGGTGTCAGGATTTCGCGCCGCAGCGGCGATTGTATTCCGGGACGATGGGCGCGAAGCGTGTGAGCCGGTCGAGTAGTTCGGTGACGATGTCGTCGGCCTCGCGCGTGTCCAGATTGATCGTCGCGGTCCGGGCGTCCTCGGCAAGGAAGGACTGGAGGTTCACCAGCAGGCAGTTGCGAAAGATTGTGCCATCCAGTTCGCCGTCCGGCCGCGAGCGCGTGGGGCGCAGCACGTCGCGCAGGGGGCCGCGCCCGTATTCGAGAAGCCGCGAGAGCAGGGCGCGGTCCTCTTCGAGGGCCTCGTCCACGTCGCGGTAGGGCGCGTTCAGGAATTCGCGGATGAGGCGAAGCGGCCGGTCGGCGGCGAGAGCTTCGAGATCCTTGCCCAGCGCCTGCACCGCGCCGGGGTGGTCGCCGTAGCGGCGCTTGAGGTTGTCCATGGTGTTGGCCCCGGCCGTCTTGAGCAGGGTGAGCAGCATATCGTCGCGGGGTTTGGTGCCCAGCAGGCCGCGCAGGTTGGCCCGGATAGGGGCGATGGATTCCGCCGCGCGCGCCCGCGCCTGCCGTGAGGTGAACATGTTATTCAGGAAGACCAGCGTCCTGCCCGCCGTTCCGAGTACCTCGTCGAGCGTGAGCTGCGCGGAGCGAAGGCCTTCGAGGTATGTTCTGTCCGCCTTCAGGGCGGAGAGCGGCACGGGCGAGCAGTGGGCGTCGAACGCCTCGCGGGCGTGAGTGAGTTTTATGTCCGACAGGCGGTCCATTTCCACGGTGAGGGTTTGGGTCAGTTCTTCCGGTCCCATGTAGAAGTATGCGCCTTCGCCGATGGCCAGCGCGCGGATGTGCACCAGCAGGTTTTCGACCTCCTGTACGGCCTCGCGGGCTTCGCCGGGAATGGTGCGGGCGAGGGCGGCGCTGTGCTCGCCGCGGCCCATGGCCAGTAGCGTGGCGATGCGCGAGATGTTTTCCGACAGCGTTTCCGACGCGTCGCGGCCCTCGACGAGGCATGTTTGGCCAATGCCGAGGGTGGCGCAGGCGCGCTCCAGCTTCTTGCCGAGCGCATAGGCCAATTCGGGCGGGAGTTCGCGGTTGAAGCGCGTCCAGCGTTCGCCATTCCACACGAAGCGTAGGGATTTCGCGTCGATGCGTTTGCCGCCGGGGCATTCGATGAGCGCATGTACCGTGTGCCCACTCAGTTGTTCCGCGTGCATGACGTATTCGATCTTGTCATTGAAAAAGAGGGACGCGCCATGTCCGATGCCCCACGCAGCAAAGCGCTCCGGGGCGAGGGCGATGTCCTGCGCGGAGTGGGCCTTTTCGGCGAGGAGGCGGACCGGGCCGATTGCCTCGCGCACGGGGGAGGGCTGTTTTGCGAGCTGGTCAACGTCCGCGTACAGGGTGCCGCGTACGGTCACCGCGCCGCTCGTGCCGGAGTGCCCGCGCAGGAACAGGCTACCTTCGACCGTTTCGATGTCGGCGATGATCGCTGCCGGAGCATCGGGGCGGAACCTGATGTCCGAGAGCCATGTCCCGTCCCGGAACGGTATGCGGCCATGCAGGCCGGTGCGGGGATCGCTGGTCGCGATGCAGGAGTGGTCGAGGGAATCGAGGAAGGCGCGCCAGCGGTCGATGGTCTCCTGCGTGTTCGGGATGAGGACGTCGGGCAAAAAGAGCAGGCCGCCGTGCGCCGTGGCTATGCCCGCCAGATGCTCGCCGCGCCGGACCTTCACGAGATCCTGCACGTCGGCGGCGATCTCCTCTACGAGCTGCGCCCTGCGGCCCGAGGTGACGAAGGTCATGACATGGCGCACGCCTTCGCTCTGGGGGGACGCCTTGCGCGCGGCGACGATGGACACGCCCTTGTCCACGATCTCCCGGAGGTCGCGTGAGGCTTCGGGGTGTCCGTGCCGATCCGTGAAGCGTTCGAATCTGTCGGCGAGGAGGGTGTTGGCCTTTTCCATATTCCTGGTCATGGCGTAACATTATCGCTGCGTGTTCAGGGGGCCGGGTGCGTGTGGGATGTCCACTCTGGCGAGAGCCTAGCATGTGCGTGGCGATAGAGGAAGATTCCCGTGCGTTTGGCGGCATGGGTCACAAGAGTCGCTTCCGGATTCGGAGCCGTGGATTTCCGCGTTGCACGCCGTCAAATGGCATGCATTAGCAATTGACGCGAGCCGGACGCTGCGGTAGCAAGCCCGCTTCCGGCCCGTTCGGGCTTCCTCCACCCGCAAGGAGTTCCAATGAAAGAGCAAAACGAATTGCATCTCACGGTTGGCGTCAACGACCCGCTTTCGCCGGGCAAGGCGCTGTTGCTGGGCCTCCAGCACGTTCTGGCCATGGACCTGTACATTGCGCCCATCGTGCTTGCAGGCATCCTGTCCATGACCGTGACCGAGACGGCCTTCTTCATCCAGATGACCTTCATCGCCGCCGGCATCGCCACCCTGATCCAGACGGGCTTCGGCATTCGCCTGCCCGTGATGCAGGGACCGTCCTATGTGCCCATCGGTGCGCTTGCCGCCATCGGTAGCAGCATGGGGCTGCCGGTTGTGTTCGGCTCGCTTTTCAGCGGCGCACTCTTCATCACCGTGCTCGGCTGGCCGCTCAAGGCCCTCGGCAGCATCGTGCGCAAGATCATTCCTCCGCTGGTGGGCGGCACGGTCATCGTGGTCGTGGGCATCGCGCTCATGCCGGTGGCCCTCAATGGCGTGTATCATGCGCCCGGCGACATGGTCGGCAACTGCGTCATCGCCCTCGTGGCCGGTTCGATGCTCGTCGCGCTCATGGTCCTTGGTACGCGGCTGCCCGGAGCCGGTTCCGTGCTGCGCCTGACCTCCGTCATCCTCTCCATGGCCTGCGGCACCGCCGTTGCCGCCATGTACGGCGTGGTGGACTTCTCGCCCGTGGCCAAGGCCGATTGGCTGGCTCTGCCGAGGTTCTTCCCCTTCGGCATGCCGCAGTTCGACTTGGCATCGTCCCTGACGCTCATCTTCATCTATTTCGTGGTGCTCGTCGAAACCACCGGCACGTGGTTCGCCGTGGGCGCGGTGACTGGTGAGGAACTCACCGACAAGCGTCTCAATGGCGGTGCCGTGGGCGAGGGCATCGGTTGCTTCATCGGCGCGCTGTTCGGTGGCACGCCCGTTACCGGATACTCCACCAACGCAGGCATCATCGCCGTGACCGGCGTGGCCAGCCGCTGGGCTATCATGGGCGGCGGTGTCGTGCTCATGGTGCTCGGCCTCATGCCCAAGCTCATGAACGTCATCGCCTGCATCCCCGGCGTGGTCATCAGCGGCGTGTTCGCCGTCATCTGCGTCATCATTTCCATGAACGGCTTCCGCGTGGTCAAGGGCGTGAAGCTCGACGAGCGCAACATGCTGGTGATCGGCCTGCCGGTGCTCCTGACCCTCGCCGCCGTGCTCATGCCTCGCGAACTCGTGGACCGCCTGCCCGAACTGGCCCGCTATCTCGTGGCCTCCGGCATCGCCGTCGGCGCGCTGTCGGCCGTCATCCTCAATCTCATCCTGCCCGAGAGCAGGGACTAGTTCCCAAATCTCCTGACATATCAGGAAACAGGAAGCGAAAATCATGGCTCAGACTCTCATCAGAAACGGTTTTGTCATTTCCATGAATGCCGGACGTCAGGCATTCGAGAACGGAGACGTGCTGGTCGAGGACGACCGCATCAAGGCCGTCGGTGTCATCGCCGACGAGCTGATCGCTCCGGATGCCGACATCGTCGACGCCACGGATTGCATCGTCCTGCCCGGTCTCGTGAACTCCCATGTCCACACCTCGCAGCAGCTCGAACGCGGCCTTGCCGACGACGTGGACCTTCTGACCTGGCTGCATGAGCGCACCTGGCCCTTCGAGAGCGCCCTGACCGAGGAGGACTCCTACCTGTCCTCGCTGGCCTGTGGACTGGAACTCATCCACTCCGGCGTGACGACCTTCGCCGAGGCGGGCGGTCAGCACGTTGACGGCATGGGCCGCGCCGTGACCGAGATCGGCCTGCGCGCCGCACTGTGCGAATCCATTATGGACTGTGGCGAAGGCCTGCCCAAGGGCTGGGTCCGCTCCACGGACGAGTGCATGGAGCGGCAGGTGGCCCACTACGAGAAGTGGCATGGTGCCGAGAATGGCCGCATCCGCATGCAGTTTGGCCTGCGCACCATCTTCAACTGTTCGGACGAGCTGCTCGTTCGTTCCCGCGAGATGGCCGAGGAACGCGGCATCGGCATCCACATGCACGTGGCCGAGGTGCTGGAGGAAGTGCAGTTCGCGCAGAAGACCCGCGGAGCCGGAACCGTGGAGCACATGAACCGCATCGGCGCGCTCAGCCCCAATCTGCTGGCCGTGCACACCGTGTGGCTCACCCCGCGCGACATGGACCTCTTCCGCCTGCACGACGTGAAGGTGTCCCACAACCCTGCCGCCGCCATGCGCGTGCTCGGATTCGCCTACGTGCCCGAGCTGCTTTCGCGCGGACTGGCCGTGTCCATCGGTACCGACGGTGCGCCGTCCAACAACCGCATGGATATGATTGACGAGATGTGGCTGACCACCCTCATCCACAAGGGCCGCACCCTCAATCCCGCCACGCTGCCCGCCGTGACCATTCTAGAGATGGCCACCCTGCACGGCGCGCGCTGCATGCTGTGGGAGGACGAGATCGGTTCGCTGGAGCCCGGCAAGAAGGCCGACCTCGTCATCGTTCATCCCCGCAGCGCCGGAACCCTGCCCGTGCACGATCCGGTGTCGGCCATGGTCTACTCCATGCATTCCTCGGATGTGGAATCCTCCATGTGCGATGGCCGTTGGCTCATGCGCGATGGCAAGGTGCTGACCGTGGACGAAAAGGCCGTGCTGGAAGAGGCCAAGAGCCGTGCCGCCTTCCTGCGTAAAAAGGCTGGCATCGAACTGCCGGACCGCTTCCCCACGGTGCGCGTGCGCTAGCCCCGCAATCCGTTTGCTCTTCAATTAATAAGGCCCCGGACCGTAAGGTTCGGGGCCTTTTTGCGTCTGTGGCGCGGAGGGGCGCGGGGCGCAGGTGCGATACGAAAAGGCCCCCACGGTCCGGAGACTGTGGGGGCCTTGTGGTGTTTGCGGGTGCGGCCTGCGGCTAGAAGTCCAGACCGTAGTAGTCCACCACGAGGGCGATGCGTTCCTTCACGCCAGCGAGGCGGGCGCGCAGGCTTTCGCGGTAGGCGTCGAGGTCCAGCTGCACGGTGGCCACGCCGCTGTCCATGGCGGCCTTGGCCACGGCGGAGGCCACCCATTCGAGCACGCGCGGGTCAAAGGGGCTGGGGATGATGTAGTCCGGGCCGAAGCTCAAGGTGCGGCCGTAGAGGGCGTTGATGTCCTCGGAGACGGGTTCCTTGGCCAGTGCGGCCAGCGCGTTGGCCGCGGCGAGCTTCATGTCCTCGTTGATGGCGGTGGCGCGGGTGTCCAGCGCGCCGCGGAAGATGGACGGGAAGCCCAGCACGTTGTTGATCTGGTTGGGAAAGTCCGAGCGGCCCGTGCCCATGATGCAGTCGGGGCGGGCGGCCTTGGCATCCTCGTAGGTGATTTCCGGGTCCGGATTGGCGCAGGCGAAGATGATCGGATGGTCGGCCATGGAGCGCACCATGTCCTGCGTCAGCACGTCCTTGGTGGACAGGCCGAGGAACATGTCCGCGCCGCGGATGACCTCGGCGAGGGTGCCGTAATCCTTGTCCTGCGCGAAGTAGCGCTTCTGGGGCGTGAGTTTCTCGCGACCCTGATGGATGAGGCCGCGCGAGTCGAACATGAACACGTTTTCGCGGCGCACGCCCATGCCGATGTAGAACTTCGTGCAGGCGGTCGCGCCAGCGCCAGCGCCGGAGACGACGACCTTCAGGTCCTCGATGCGCTTTCCGGTGATGGCGAGTGCGTTGATGATGCCCGCGCCGGAAATGATGGCCGTGCCGTGCTGGTCGTCATGGAACACGGGGATGTTCATCTGGGCCTTGAGTTCTTCCTCGATGCGGAAGCACTCGGGGGCCTTGATGTCTTCGAGGTTGATGCCGCCGAAGGTCGGCTCCAGCAGTTTCACGCATTCGATGAGCTTGTCCGGGTCCTCGGTGCCGATGTTGATGTCGTAGACGTCGATGTCCGCGAACATCTTGAACAGCACGCCCTTGCCTTCCATGACGGGCTTTCCGGCCAGTGCACCGATGTTGCCGAGGCCGAGCACGGCCGTGCCGTTGGAGACCACGGCCACGAGGTTGCCCTTGGCGGTGTACTCGTAGGCGAGGGACGGATCCTTGGCGATGGCCAGACAGGGCTGGGCCACGCCCGGAGAGTAGGCCAGCGAAAGGTGCTTCTGCGATTTGCAGGGCTTGACGGGAACGACTTCGACTTTTCCCTTCCTTCCCTTGGAATGGTAGTCGAGCGCTTCTTCCTTGGTGAACAGTGCCATTGGAGTGGTCCTCCGGAGTTGATAGTTGAAGCTGCGTCTCGTCGCTGCGGGGCGCTCCGTCCGGGATGCCGCCGCACGGCGTGGCCCATGCGTTTCTGACCTAAAACTTGCAAGTTATTGCACCCGTTGGAGGAAAGCAAGGCCAAAGCGGGGCAGGGCGGCGGGGGAACTGGCTGTGTTGGCGGGCTTTGGGCATCGGCGGATTGCGGACAATGTGGCTGTGTAGCCGATTGAGTGGGTTTCGATTTTGCCGACGTCATGTGTGGCCATTGGTCCGCTTCTTGGAAAGGACCGCCTGCGGGGGAATGTCTTTGCGCGGCGACATGCTCCATCCTGTGTCGAATCATCCGGAATGCCGCGCACCACGGTGCATTCATGAATCAGAAAACCATCGTCATCAATTTGACCCGCTTCGGGGACCTCCTCCAAACACAGCCCGTGTTTACGGCGCTGAAGGCGCGGGGGCGCGAAACGGCCCTTGTCTGTCTGGAGAATTTCGCATCGGCGGCGAAGCTCATGCGCGATGTGGACGCCGTCTTCGCTCTGCCGGGCGCGGCGTTGCTCTCGCAGTTGGACGACGACTGGCGGCGGGGACTCGGCACGTTCTGCGACTGGGCCGGGAACGACCTCGCATCCTTCGGGGCCGATCAGGTTGTGAATCTCACGTCCACGCTGCCCGGACGACTGCTCGCACGCTACCTCGCCCCGTGCGAGGTGGTCGGCTACGCGCTCGACGAATTCGGCTTTGCGGACAACACCTCGCCGTGGGCTGCCTTTCTGGTCGCTTCGTCACGCAATCGCGGATGCAGTCCGTTCAATCTCGTCGATCTGTTCCATCACGTCGCCGGGTATGGGCAGGAGCCGGGGGCGCAGTCCGATGGCCCCGCGCATCCCGTATATCGCCTGCGCGAACCCGATACGGCTGCAACCGCTGCCGTGCGTGGGGTGCTGACTGCCGAGGGACCGGCCGACGCCCCGGGGTACATAGCCATCCAACTTGGAGCCAGCGCGGATTTTCGGCGCTGGCCCGTGGCGCATTTCGCCCGATTGGCCGAATTGGTTCACGAGCGTACGGGCCTGTGCCCCGTGCTCCTCGGCAGTGGGGACGAGGCTCCACTCGCCGAGCGATTCAGGGCCGCCTGTCGTGTGCCGTCGGCCAGCCTTGTCGGACGCACGTCCCTTGTCGAATTGGCTGCGGCCCTCGGGTTGGTGCGCATGCTCGTCACCAACGACACCGGGACGATGCACCTCGCCGCAGGGCTTGGCGTGCCGGTGTGCGCGGTGTTTCTCGCCACGGCCCAGCCGTGGGATACCGGTCCCTATTCGTCGGACGCCCTGTGTATTGAACCGGATATGCCGTGCCATCCTTGCGGATTCGGCAAGACGTGCCCCACGGGATTTTCCTGCCGCCATGCCGTGCAGCCCGAGGCCGTCGCGGCGTTCGTGCACGCACGTCTCGATCGCGGGCGGTGGGAACTCGAATCTGGCGCGTCGCGGCCCGAAGGTATCAGAGTATGGGAGATGCGCCCCGGAGCAGACGGTTTTATGGGGCTTGTCTCTCGTTCCGGCCACGAAGATGCCGATAGGACAGTGTGGGTGAGGCAGCAGCGCCATTTCTACTGTCGGTTCCTTGACGGCGAGCCGATTTCCGAGGCGGGAGCACCGCGTTTCGCCGGGGATTCGAGCGTGGCGGAAACCGTCCGCGCCGAACTGGAGCAAGCCGAACGCCTGTTCCATCTGCTTGGCGAGCAGGCTGTGGCGCTCTCCAAGGTGCCGCTACCGCCGCTCAAGAAGCGGTTCATGGCCAGCTTCGAGCGGTTGACGGGCCTTCTGTGCGAGAGTCGATACCTTTCCGTACTTGGCGACATGTGGCGCGAGCAGGCCCATGGGCTTGGCGACGATTTTTCCCGCATGCCAGCACTTGCGGAGCGGTATCAGCGGCTGTGCGGTCAGTGGTGCCGCCATCTTGCGCCGCTTGGCATGCAACTTGAAACAGATTGAATCGACGTGTGCCGTGCGCACATTTTTTCCTACAAGGAGGAGAGAGATGATTGTCATTGACGGTCGTGAAACAGGGTTGAGCGTCAACAACTTCGCCAACCTCGAAGAGCTTCTGGTGCGGGTCATGGAGGACGAGAACCTCGACAACCGCATGGTCACCGACGTGATCGTGAACAAAGAGCCGTTTTCCGAGATCTACCCCCATCAGGCGGAAGACATTCCCTCCGGGGAAATCGAGAGTGTCGAGATCGTGACCATGGCCGTTCCCGAGATGGCCGTGAACATCACCCGCGAGCTGTACAAGGTCGTGCGGCTCATGGCCCACGGCAGCCGTACCGTTGCCGACCTCTTCCGGCAGGCCGACGACGCCGAGGCCCTCGAACTCTATCAGGATCTGCTCGACGTCACCCGCGACTTCCTTGGAATGATCGCCGTGCTGCGCGACGAGTTCGGCCTGCGCGAATCGCAGGAACTCAACGACAGCCTTGAGGAGATCACCAGCCTGTTCACTGAGATGATCGAGGTCAGCGAGAACGAGGACTGGATTCTGCTTGCCGACCTGCTCGAATACGAGTTCCTCACCGCCGTCGAGAAGTGGAAGGGCGTCATCGCGCAACTGCGTGAGGACATCCGTCAGAAGGCAAAGGCGGCCTAGCCATGTCCGACTGCCTGCTTCTTCTCGATCAGGCCCTGGACATCGGGCAGAGGGAACTCGATTGTCTTGTGGGCGGTGACGTCGATCAGACCGGTGATCTGGCTGTTCAGCGAGGACGGCTCATTGAGCAGGCCTGGGCGATGCGGGAGGAAGGCTCCGTTGATGTCGATCTGGTTCTTGCCAAGCTGCGCCGTCTGCGCAGCCTGCAGGGGCAGTTGACCACAGAGGCCAAGCGACTGCATGCCAGCCTCCGGGAAGACCTCGCACGAACCAAGAGTGAAGGGCGGCGAATGGTGGGGTACGGGAATTCGACCAAGGTGACCCCATTGTTTCGAAGCCGTTTCATAAGCAAGCGTGGGTAGCAATTCCGACCGCGGGGGTGGAGCCCCGCCGTAGCGGTCGGTTGGCCGGCAGGGACGCCAGCGACATCGAAGCCTTTTCAGGGAAGAAGAGGCTTTGCTGCCCCACCACGGAACCACATATCAACTCGCCCCGTCCGGGGCCTCGCCAAGCCCTTGGCATGCGCCATGCGAAACGCTATAGCCTGCGCATGGCTCAAATCCGAAAATCAGCTCTCGTTTCTGATGACTTCGAAGGCACTCGCCTCGACCACGCAATCATGCTTGTCATGCCCGATGCCCCCTTGCGCGAACGACGCAGGCTCTGGGAGCTGGGCGCTGTCCGTGTGGATGGCGTTCCACGTCCCAAGGGGTACCGTGTGCGGACTGGGCAGCGTATCGAGATTGATGACGCCGCCGACGCGATGGATCGGCAGGATATGTCTGTCCCGGACGGAGTGCGCGTCGTGGCGCAGCGTACGGGGTACATGGCGGCCTTGTTCAAGCCTGCGGGCGTGCATACCGAGAATATAGCCGGGCGACCGGTTCCGAGCGTCGAGAATGCGCTCCCCCTGTTCTGGCCGGGGCGAGAGGCTACGCTCGTCAACAGGCTCGACTTTCTGACCTCTGGCATCGTGCTTGTGGCGTTGTCGCCTACGGCAGGCGAGGAATACCGCGAGCTGGAGGATGAGGGGCGCGTCAGCAAGGCATATCTCGCCGTCCTTCATGGCCGGGTTGAGTCGGAGTTCGTCGTGCGGCGTCGTTTGGACATGGCGCGCAGGAAGGTTGTGCGGGTGCTTGATGAGGATGACGATAACCCCGTGCGAGCAACGAGCGTGCGTCCACTTGGCGAAGTCGGTACGGATAGAACTCTCGTACTGGCCGAGATAGCCAAGGGAGCGCGGCACCAGATTCGTGCGCACTGCGCCAGCGCCGGACATCCCATCGTCGGCGACCTTGTGTATGGGGCGGCGGAGGAGGGCGAGCGGCTCTATCTGCACCATTGGCGGGTCTCGCTTCCGGATTTCGAGGCGCGCGTCGCTCCCGATTGGCCGGAGTGGACGGGGTGGGCAACTCTCCTTGATAGTTATGCGCGGTGACGATCATGCTTCGGGCGAGTGGCGGAAAAGTGCCCGGGGATTGAGCACCTGTGCAGTTTCCCGGACTTTCAGTGGATTTCTTTTGGTGAAATGTGCGAAACCGGTTGACTGACGGGAGCGTTTTGCATAGAAAGAAACTTCGCCGCACGGAAAAGGCAACAGCCACTCCGAAACGGCAATTTGAAAAAAGGTGAAAAAACGGGTTGACGACGACGGCTAAGCCGGTTAGTTCTGC